>CAYSGC010000098.1:0-10721 GCA_964430145.1 uncultured Fusobacteriaceae bacterium
GATACACTTATAGTAGGAGGAGAAAGAGTGATAACAAAGAACAGTGAGAAGAGAATAGATATAATATATAAGGCTGAGGGATTTGAAAATCAATTCGAAAAGACTAAAAAAACAGGCTTAGAGCTGGTGCTTTCGGTTCAGAGTTTTACCATCGAGCCATCAAAGAAAAGACTTTCTATTGTACACGAGAAGGTTGCAGATTATTGGATTCTTTGTAAGCAGATTCTTAGAAATGCAAAAAAAGCAGAGCTAAAACACCTGGTTAAGCTAAACAGAAGTTTTGAGAAAACGATGAATGATCTGGAGCTGAAGGAAACCTATTCGAATATCCTTAAGAGGTATGAAAAGGAGATTGCGTTGAAGCTAGAGGAGAGAATTAAAGGGCTTTCTATTGGATTTAAAGGTAATCCCTATAGATTAGGAGTTATATAGAGTTATATAGAGTTATATAGAGTTAAATAAAAAAGCTTACGGCTGTGCCGTAAGCTTTTTTTTCATTTATTTAACTTTTATCTTCATCAGAGGAGTCCCAACCTCTACAAGATCTCCAGGTTCAACCAGAAGCTCCATACTCTGGATATTTTCGTTGCTCACAATGATAGGAGTCATAAGTGACTTTGCATTGGCATTTATATACTCAAGGTCACATGAAACCAGCTCATCCCCTGCAACAACCTCCTTTAACTCTCCCTTTGGAAGTCTTGTAAATCCTTCACCCTTAAGAAGGGATGTACCCACACCGAAGTGGATTACCACATAAACTCCCTTCCTAGGTTCGAAGATAAGAAGGTGATTTGTCTTAAAGATCTCAACCTTAGATGAAACAGGAGCATGGATGATTCCGTCGGTGGGCTCTATTGCACAACCATTTCCTATAACGTTACTGGTAAAAACTTCATGGGGAGCATCCTCAACCCTCTTTATCTCACCCCTAAGAGGTGAATTTATAATAATTTCCTTACTTCTTTTAAATATTCCTAAATTCATGTTCTACCTCCTCTAATTTAAGCCCCTGTAACAACAGAGTACATGTAAACTGCATAAACAGCTATAAAAATTGCACCGGCAAATCTTCCGATTTTCTTATTTAGTATTGCAACGGAACCAACGATAACAGTAGCTATTCCAACATTGACTGCATCCAGGATCATTGCATGGTCAACTGCAATGGGCTTTATAAACATTGTAATCCCCAGAGTAAAGAGGATATTGAATGTATTGGAACCAACGACATTTCCTACAACTATTCCCTGCTGACCTCTCTTGGCAGCCATGATACAAACAACAAACTCAGGAAGGGATGTTCCCACACCTACAATGGTAAGACCTACAAGGTGCTTGCTCATACCAAAGCTCTCAGCTATCTGAGAAGCATACTCGATAACCATATCTCCACCCTTTATAACAGCAGTTAGTCCCATTGCAATAAGGAGGAAGTCCTTAAGGAGGTGCTTCATATGAGGCTTGTCCTTACCACTCTTCTTTAAAAGGTGCTTTTTTAGAGAGAATGTACCCTCAGCGATTTCATAGATGAGCATCTTCTTCTCTTGAATCTTCTGGTCCTCCAGGGACCTTATGATAGTTTCCTTGCAGAAGTATGCAAAAACAAGGATCAGAATAAATCCGTCTACCCTGGTAAGGTTGTTGTCCAGTGCCAGCAGCCTTCCATCTAGAGCAAAGAATGGCAGAAGGGCAGCAGCAATAATAGCAATAGGGAAGTCGAAGACAGCAAGCTTGTCGTCGATAAGCATAGGTTTAAAGAGAGCAATTACCCCCACTATAAACAAGATATTGAATACATTGGAACCTACAACGTTTCCCACAGCCATATCATTAGACCCTTTAGTGACTGCTGCCATATTTACAGCAAACTCAGGAAGGGATGTACCAAATCCCACAATAACGATTCCTATTATAAGCTCTGGAATCTTAAAAGCCTTGGCAACCTTTGCAGAAGCCTCGATAAAAACGTCCGCTCCTTTGATAAGAATAACAAAGGAAAGTAATAGTAGTAAATAAATCATAACTACCTCCTATATAAAAAATTTTAAAACGTCTTTAGGAGATCTATGGACCTCATTCACTTTGAAATTTTAAAGTTGAAAAACCTTAAAACCAACTTAACTTCAGAAGTCTATAACATTATTAAACTGTTGTCAAATGACAGTTGACATAAAAAAGTGAAATTAATTTTTTTTTAATCTTTCTTTAATCTTGAAGAAGTCAAATTTAAAAATTTTCAGAAAAACAACCGTTCCCAACTGAAATTACTTAACTTCCGAATGAGTATATTAATCAGATGCTAAATTCACAATAAATACATTTTAAGGTCTCCGAGTTCTTTATTAAAACATTTTTTTATGAGTGATCAATCTGAAGCGTTTTACTGTAGGAGGCTATTTTTTAGAAAAACTTTTTTCTTATTTTATCCACGAAGAAAAAATAAAATTTTTATTTTTTTAAAATTAATTTTTCAAGCAGGCTTAAAAATTTGGACGCTTGTAATAAAATTATCTTGAAGGAAGTATTTTGAGCCCTAAAAGCACGACTATTCCCGGTGAAGAAAATAGTCTTTTATAGTGTACTTTTCCTATAGAGAGACTTCTATCAATGATTTCTACAATAATAAATTTTTAAGGGCTCTAACTTTATCTCTGTATGAACTCCGCTTTTAAGTGTAAACCTTTACACTGTTCATATTCTATACTGTAGATATATTTACTTCTTTTTTATTTTTCAAAAAAATGAAAAAATACTCTCTACTTCCAAAGAGGAAATTCTGTAGCTGGATTTTATCTGGATGGGATCTTGAACAATCTAAAATATAGGTAAAAACTTATGGAAATTATAGGAAATATGTATTTATAATATCTTTTAAGAGTGTGGTAGAATTTTTGTTATTTAGGAGGATTGGATATGAAGTGTGCTATATGTGAAGATAAGAGGTGTCTGAGGGGAGAGGAGTGCAGAGAGCTAAGCACTTTCAATGATAGAAGGAAAAATATAGAGGCATACCTTGAAGAAAGAGATGACATGGGGATAATGGAAGCAAGTGCATATATTCCAAAGGATATTCCAAGGTTGGAGGAGGTTGCCAGATATATAGAAAATATGAGGATGAAAAGGGTGGGGATAGCTTTCTGCAAGGGGCTCCAGAAGGAGGGAAGGCTGATCCATAAATTCTTAGAGGAGAGAGGAGTAGAAGTTTACTCTGTAGTCTGTGGAAACGGGGGAATAGACAGGGGTGAGCTGGGAATTGAGAAGAACTCCGATAACTTTGAGATAAGCTGTAATCCCCTTGGGCAGGGAAGTGTACTCAATAAGCTGAAGACGGAAATGAATATAGCAGTGGGCCTCTGCGTGGGACACGATATGCTCTTTAATAAATATTCTGAAGCTCCTGTAACAACTATAATTGTAAAGGATAGGGTGAACTCACATAATCCAATAAAAGCTCTGGAAAACCTGTAAATAAATGTGGGGCTAGGGTAATAGCTGAATAAAAAGACGAGGTTAGCAATGGAGCTAACCTCGTCTTTTTTAAAGAGAGTTTGTTTTTATGTTATGACCGTGAAAGTAGTGTCTTTCATATTTTGCTGGGCATGTGGGAGGAGTGAAGTAATTTCCCTGAAGCTCATTACATCCTAATTTACCTAATGCCTCCAACTACTCACCTGCCTTAATCCCCTTTTAAATTCAGAAGTTCTCCCTTGGTTATGATAGTTTTAACGATAGTGGCATCACAGGGATCCACTGAAAGATTCTTTATAAAGCTCTTGGCTATCTTTACCCTGTCGATGGGAAGGTTTTTTATAAAACTCAGAGAGTGAAAAGTTCCGAAACCATCGTTGGAGACGCCTACTTCCATTGTTTTTAATTCCCTGAGAAGAAGGAGTATCTGTTTTTCCCCTCGTTTTAACTCTGTACATTGCCAGGCCGGAGTTTTTTAAGAGTTCTCTGGAACCACTGCCGTCCTCGGGATAGCCTTAGTTAAAATAAGAGCATATATTTCTCCAGTTGGGTATGAGATATTCCTTTGATCTGGGTTTTGTTGCACCCTTAAAGAGCTCTGAGAAATTTCTTTTTTTGAATAGTGATTAATAATATAGCAAAGGTTTAAGGGTACCTGATCATAAGTTATCTCATATGTTCTTAAAAAATATTATAATCTCACGTAAAAAAGAAGGAGGATGGGGAATTTTTTTGTGAAGGTTATTTTCCTAAGGGAATCCTTTGATTAGAAGTTTAGGGTTTAAATGGGCAGGTGTGAGTCAATTTTAAGAGTAAGTGAGTAAAAATTAAATAAAAATAAACTTTTATTTAGGCCAGTGGATTCAGGGGCTAAATAAAATATGAAGAAATTTTAATAAAAAAATAGCATCATTGTTGTTGACATGCGTACAGAATTGTCATATAATCCTTAGCAATAAAAAATGTACGGTTTTCGGAGGTAGGAATAATGATAAATGTAGTAAATAGATACGTCCTCATTTCAATAATTATTAGCAGCAGGCTTGAAGAATAGGAAATTATAAGTTTATTAAAACTTTCCTAGTGTTCACGCCTTATTTTGATACAGTTAATAAGGTTTGAGCAGAGGAAGTATAGATTGATGGAAGCTCAAACCATATATGGTTTGAGCTTTTTTTATTACAGGTGTTAGTTGCAAGCAATTTAATTAAAAATAAAGATAGATTAAGGGAGGAGACGATTATGAAAGCAGATTATATTTGGATGAATGGTGAGATGGTGGCATTTGATGAGGCAAAGATCCATGTGCTATCTCATGTAGTTCACTATGGAAGTGGTGTATTTGAGGGGATGAGAGCCTACACGGTAGATGGCAAAGCAGCTATCTTCAGACTGGATGATCACATCAAGAGATTATATGAGGGAATCAAGGTATACAGAATGGAAGCTCCCTATACACAGGAGGAGTATAAGAAGGCTGTGCAGGATACTCTAAGGGCAAATAAATTAAAGAGTGCCTATATCAGGCCTTTATACTACAGAGGGATGAACTCCCTTGGAGTAAACCCCAAGTCCTGTCCGGTGGATGCCCTTATAGCTGCCTGGGAGTGGGGAGCATATCTTGGGGATGAAGCAATTGAAAAGGGAATTAAAGCTAAGATCTCTTCCTGGACAAGATTGGCACCTAATACCTTCCCGACCATGGTAAAAGCCTGCGGTAACTATCTTTCGGGGCAGCTTATCAAGATGGAGGCGTTAGAGCTTGGGTTTGATGAGGGGATTGCTCTGGATGTAAAT
The DNA here is from genome assembly GCA_964430145.1 of uncultured Fusobacteriaceae bacterium. GTDB lineage: Bacteria > Fusobacteriota > Fusobacteriia > Fusobacteriales > Fusobacteriaceae > Propionigenium. The sequence goes on from CAYSGC010000098.1 coordinate 5,269, forward strand.
GGTAACCTGGCTGAGGGGAGCGGGGAAAACCTTTTTATAGTAAAGGACGGGGTGATCTATACCACACCAATAAGCTCAAGTATTCTATGCGGTATTACAAGGGATACTGTTATGAAGATCTGTGACAAGTTTGGATATAGGGTTGTGGAGCAGACGCTGCCTAGGGAGTTCCTGTATATGGCAGATGAGGTTTTCTTTACTGGAACAGCAGCTGAGCTTACAGGGGTGACTCAGGTGGATCATCAGGTAATAGGAGATGGATACGTAGGAGAGGTGACAAAGAGGATCCAGCAGGAGTACTTTGACATAGTAAATGGAAGGGTGACATATGATGAGTCCTGGCTTACCTTTGTAGAGGATGAGGAGGAGGTATGCTCTGAAGAGAGGATTTCTGATGCAGGGTAGATAGAGGGAGAGAATTGTAGAGGGGGGGAGAGAAGATGGTTAGTTTTTTCTTAGCTATAAGTATGCTGGTGGCAGCATATTTTACATACGGAAAGTTTGTTGAAGAGGTATTTGGTGCAGATGATGAAAGGATTACTCCTTCAAGGGAGATGGCCGACGGGGTAGATTATGTAGAGATGGATTGGAAGAGGGTATTTCTTATTCAGTTTCTTAATATCGCAGGTCTGGGGCCTATCTTTGGAGCGATAGCAGGTGTTATGTGGGGGACAGCGTCCTACATTTGGATTGTATTGGGGTGCATATTTGCAGGGGCAGTACATGACTATATGGCAGGGATGATATCCATCAGACATGGAGGGAGATCTATCCCTGAGCTGGTAGGGATCTACCTGGGAAGAGGTGTAGAGAGAGTTACCAGGGTGCTTATAGTTGTGCTCCTTGTCATTGTGGGAGTTGCCTTTGTAAACGGTCCAGCGGAGATATTAACAAGTGTAACAAGGATTCCCAAGGGGGTCTGGATAGGAGTTATAACAGGATACTATATCCTTGCAACTATCCTTCCCATCAATAAGATTATCGGAAGGATCTATCCTGTCTTCGGAGCAGCGCTGATCTTTATGGGGGTTGGGATTCTGGCAGGACTCTTTACCAAGGGATATCATATGCCTGAGGTGACCCTTGCCAACCTTCACCCTAAGGGGACCCCCATGTATCCCTTTATGTTTGTAGTGATCTCCTGCGGAGCAATAAGCGGATTTCATGCAACCCAGTCAACTCTTATGGCCAGATGCCTAAAGAGGGAGAGTGAGGGAAGAAGGGTCTTCTACGGGTCTATGCTGGCAGAGGGGATGACGGCTCTTATCTGGGCAGCTGTGGCTATTGCCTTCTTTGGAACACCAGAGGGGATAGCTGCCAGTGGAGGAGGAGCTGTGGCGGTAAATAAAATCACAAACTCCCTTCTGGGAAGGACGGGGGCAGTGGTTGCCTTCCTGGGGGTAATAGCCTGTCCTATATCCACGGGGGATACGGCCTTTAGAAGTGTAAGGATAACTGTAAGTGAGTTTTTAAATATTAAGCAGGAGAGGGTGAGGGACAGGGTATTGACCTCCCTGCCGATATTCGCCCTTGGAGGTTTCCTGGCACAATTTGGTTTCAGCACCATATGGAGGTATGTGGCATCTACCAATCAGATGCTGGCTACAATAACTCTATGGGTGTGTGCTGAGTACCTGAGAAGAAACGGAAAGAGCCACTGGATATGCAGCGGACCGGCTATATTTATGACAACTATGATTACCACATATATGCTTATGGCTAAGGAGGGGCTGGGAGTGAGTGAGGCCTATGCCTATCCTTCCGGAGCTATTGCAGGAGTAGGTGCAGCAGTCATCTTCCTATTAAAGGGGAGGAAGGAGAGCGCAGCGGAGATACAGGGGACAATCTAGGGAACCCAAGGTAAAGAGGAGGAAGGTATTTGAGAAGCAGACAAGTTACAGAAGGAAAGTTAAGAGCACCACACAGATCTCTTTTTAAGGCTCTGGGGCTTACAGACAGGGAGATAGAGCTTCCCAAGGTGGGAGTGGTAAACTCTTTCAATGAGGTGGTTCCGGGACATATGCACCTGAAGATGGTGGCAGAAAGTGTAAAGAGCGGAATAAGGCTTGGGGGAGGAGTTCCTATGGAGGTGAATACCATTGCTGTATGTGATGGGATAGCAATGAACCATGAGGGGATGAGGTCCTCCCTTCCCACAAGGGAGATAATAGCAGATTCCATAGAGGCTTCAGCTACAGCTATGCCCTTTGATGCACTGGTCTTTATTCCCAGTTGCGACAAGGTAGTGCCGGGAATGCTTATGGCAGCAGCAAGGCTGAACCTCCCAAGTATCTTTGTGAGCGGGGGTCCCATGCTCGCTGGGAGAGTGGGGGACAGGAGAGTTGCTCTTACAGATGTATTTGAAGCAGCTGGAAGAGATGGCAACGAGGAGGAGCTGGCAGAGCTGGAAAATGAAGCATGCCCTACCTGTGGTTCCTGTGCAGGGATGTATACGGCAAATACCATGAACTGTATGACGGAGGCTCTGGGAGTTGCCCTCAAGGGGAATGGTACTGTGCCGGCAGTATACAGTAAGAGGCTGAGGATTGGAAAGGAGTCTGGAATTAGAGTGATGGAGCTTCTGGAAGAGAAGAAAAACATAGGTGAGATCCTTACAAGGGCAGCCTTTGAAAATGCTGTGGCTGTGGATATGGCCCTGGGGGGATCCACCAATACAGCCCTTCACCTTCCTGCCATAGCTTATGAGGCGGGAGTTGATCTCGGTCTGGATGACTTTCACGATCTCTCCCAAAGGGTGAAGCAGATAGTAAAGCTCTCCCCTGCTGGAAGATCCTATATAGAGGATCTGGACAGAGCCGGTGGGATCTACGGAGTGATGGGTGAGCTATATAGAAATGGTCTTATTAAGGGGACACCTACCATCTACGGGGAGGATATCAGAAGCGAGGTGGAGGAGGTTCCTGTAAGGGACAGAGAGGTAATAAGAGGATTTGATAACCCCCACTATAATAACGGAGGGCTGGCAGTACTCAAAGGAAACCTGGCGTCAAAGGGTTCCATTGTAAAATCAGGGGCTGTAGATGAGAGGATGCTGGTACACAGGGGTCCTGCTAAGGTATATAACTGTGAGGAGGATGCTGTGGAAGCACTTCTAAACAAGGAGATAGTTAAGGGAGATGTGATAGTAATCAGATATGAGGGGCCCAAGGGAGGTCCGGGGATGAGAGAGATGCTCTCTCCCACATCGGTACTTGTAGGAATGGGCTTAGACAGCAGTTGTGCCCTTGTTACAGACGGAAGATTTTCCGGTGGTTCCAAGGGTGCAGCCATTGGCCATGTATCTCCAGAAGCCAGAGAGGGAGGAAATATAGCCCTTGTAAGGGATGGGGATATGATATCCATAGATATTCCAGGAGGAAGGATAGATATGGAGGTAGATGAGGAGGAGCTCCAGAAAAGAAGAGAAAAGCTGGCACACCCCTACAGGGAGGTGAGGAGCAGATTCCTCAAAAAATATATGAAACTGGTATCTTCAGCCAGCGAGGGTGCTGTAATGTCATACTAGAAAGAGGTGTAGAATGAAGAGAAGAATAAAGGGAGCCCAGATTGTGCTGGAAGTACTGAAGAGGATGGGAGTAAAGGATATATTTGGTTATCCAGGAGGAGCAGTGATACCGATCTATGATGCTCTCTACGATGACGCTGAGATAAATCATTACCTTGTGAGACATGAACAGGGAGCAAGCCATATGGCTGACGGTTATGCCAGAGTGAAGAGTGGAAGTGTGGGAGTATGTCTGGCTACATCGGGTCCCGGAGCAACAAACCTGGTCACAGGAATAATGACAGCTTATATGGATTCCATCCCTCTTCTGGCCATTACAGGTCAGGTAGGAAGCAGCTACCTGGGAAAGGACTCCTTTCAGGAATCTCATGTACTGGGGATAACATCCCCTATAACCAAGCATAACTATCTGGTGGACAGTATAGAGGAGCTGCCGAGGATACTGAAGGAAGCATACAGGCTGACAAGAGTTGGAAGGCATGGGCCCGTACTTGTGGATATTCCAAAGGATGTGCAGATGGATTCCATCTCATATGAAAGATTTGAAGAAGTATATAGTGAGGAAAATTTATATCTAGAGGAGAAGTACAGCATCTCCATAGAGGATGGAAGTGTAGAGAAGTTTGTGGAGATGCTGAATGAGGCCGAGAGACCGCTCATAGTAGCTGGCGGTGGAGTAGTGAGAAGCGATGCCACAAGAGAGCTGCAGGAGCTGCTTGAGAGAAGCGGGGTACCCAGTGTTTCGACACTTATGGGGCTTGGAAGCATAGCAGAGGGTACACCTGGATATCTGGGGATGATAGGTATGCACGGATCAAAGAGGGCCAACACCTGTGTAGACGAGTGCGATCTCTTCATAAGCCTGGGAATGAGGTTTGATGACAGGATTGTTGGTGATGCAACAAGGTTTGCTCCTAAGGCCAAAAAGATACATGTGGATATAGATGAAGCGGAGATAAATAAGAGTGTGAGAGCCGATCTGGCTGTTGTGGGAGATGCAAGGGAGGTACTGCAGAAGGTATTGGAGCACAAGGACCTGGGAGAACACAGGAGCTGGAGAAGTAAGTGGGAGAAAAGACTCCAGGGAAGAAGTGAGAATAAGGAGCTCCTTTCAAAGAGGGTAATAAAGTATCTCAGCGAGGTTATGCCAGAGGACACAATCGTAACAACGGATGTGGGACAGCACCAGATGTTTACGGCTCAGACCTATGGGTTTAAGAAGGAGTATACCCTGTGTACATCTGGTGGAGCTGGAACCATGGGATACGGCCTGCCTTCGGCAATCGGGGCTCAGGTAGCAAAACCCGATAGCCGTGTGGTGGCTATATCCGGGGATGGAGGTTTCCAGATGAATCAGCAGGAGCTTATGCTCCTGGTGCAGTACAGGCTGCCGGTAAAGGTTTTTATCTTCAATAACAGCTCTCTGGGGATGGTAAGGCAGTGGCAGGAGTTATTTAATGAGAGAAGATTTTCCCATGTGGAACTGGAGTATAACCCGGATTTCTTAACCCTTGGAAGGGCCTATGGCCTGAGGGGGAGGAGAGTGGAGAGTGTGGAAGAGTTAAGAGAGATCCAGGGGGAGCTCCTAGATAATGAGCCGTTAATTGTAGAGGTTGTGGTTCCAAGGGGAGACAATGTATATCCAATTATTCCAGCTGGAAGGTCTGTGAGGGAGACCATAGAGGGGAGGAGAGATGAAGAAGCGAAATATTCTAATCATAATGAAGGATAACTCCGGGGTGCTAAGTAAGGTGTCGGGTCTCTTTCAGAAGAGAGGGATAAATATAGATACCATAACAGCTGGGAGAACCAGTGAGGAGAACAGGGTAAGGATGACCATATCTGGGAGCTGGAATGAACATACAGTTAACCAGGTAATATCCCAGGCGAGAAAGCTCTATGATGTAACTGTGGTAAAGGAGTTTAC
>CAYSGC010000099.1:0-5121 GCA_964430145.1 uncultured Fusobacteriaceae bacterium
AAGCTTCCAGCTCATGGATTCCCTCATCCACCATCTTTCCTCTCAGGTCTACCTGAGACTTGGCTGCTCCTCTTCTGCTCACTTGGGTCCTTGTATAGGTCTTCTGCTTCGGCTCCTGATTCAGCTTAACATCATCTAAGGATACCTCCAGCTTCAGGATTCCTGCCTGTATCTGCACCGCTTCCTTGGATGCTATTACCCTTGTAACTACTGCTTTCTGGTTGAGGCTCCTTACAAATACCTCGTCCCCCTCCTTAACAGTAATCTTTCTCTTGATCTTAGGTTTCTCAGCTACCTTCTTAGATTTATCCTCGTTCAGAGCAGACCTCAGCATGTTCAGACTCTTCTGAAGCTTCTTAGCATCGTCCTTCTTGCTCTCCTCGGTCTGGATCTTATCCACAAGAGCCTTGGCCTTGGACTGCATCTCCTTCATCATCTTATCTGCCTTGGCGTATGCTTCCTTCAGGATCTCATTCTTTTCCTTCTCCAGAGTTCTGAGCTTCTCCTCATACTCCTCCTTGTTTCTAAGGGCTTCAGCCTTCAGTCTCTCAACCTCAGCCTTCATCGCGTCCAGCTCCTCCGACTGCTCCCTTATGTTGGAGATCATCGTCTCTACCTTTTTGTCCTCATCGCTTATATAGGACTTGGCTCTGTCTATTACCTCTGAAAGAACCCCAAGCCTCTTTGCGATAATAAGGGCATTACTCTCTCCTGGGATCCCCATAAGAAGCTTATAGGTAGGTGAAAGGGTCTCTAGGTTAAACTCCATGGAAGCCGTCTCAATACCCTCGGTGTTATAACCGTGAGCCTTTACTTCACTGTAGTGGGTAGAGATAAGGGATTTACACTTTCTCTCTGTAAGGTAGTCGATTACAGCCATTGCAAAGGCCGATCCCTCCATAGGATCCGTTCCCGACCCCAGCTCATCCAGAAGTACAAGGGATGATTTGGTAACGTTCTCCAGGATCTCCTGTACATTCTTCAGGTGTGCCGAGAAGGATGACAAGGACTGCTCGATACTCTGCTCATCTCCAATATCTGCGTATACCCCGTTAAAGTATCCTATGCTTGTTTTCTCACTTGCAGGAATAGGTATTCCAGACAGTGTCATCAGAGTAAGAAGTCCTGCTGTTTTAAGTGCTACTGTCTTACCTCCGGTATTTGGTCCCGTGATAAGAAGGGTATTGTACTCTCTACCTATCTCAAATGTAAGAGGTACTACCTCCCTCTCATGGATAAATGGATGTCTTGCTTCCACCAGGCTTATGACTTCTCTGGTATTTAGCTCTGGTATTACACACTTCTTTTCCAGAGAGTATGTGGACTTTGCCATAAGCTTGTCTATATCAAGGATGGCATCTCCAACCTGATTTATTCCATCTGAGTTCACTCTTATCTGGTCTGTAAGTCTTAGAAGGATCTTTCTTATCTCCTCCCTTTCCCTTACCTCCAGCTCCCTCATCTTGTTGTTGAGGGAAACAATAGTCAGTGGCTCGATAAATACCGTCTGACCACTTGCCGATCTGTCGTGCTCTATTCCCTTGATTTGACCCTTGAAGTCTGCCTTTATAGGGATAACGCTTCTTCCCTCCCTCATGGTAACTATCTTTTCCTGGATAGCTTTGGCATAGGCCGGATTGGTAAACATATCGTCAAACTTCTTCTTGATATTTGCATTGATGATCTTCTGCTGCATCCTTATATCTCTCAGGTCCAGGGAAGCGTCATCCTTTATCTTCTTCTCATTATCTATGGCTTTATTTATTATCTCCTCTATTCCCTTGTAGAGGGGCATTCCCTTAAACTTATGAGTCAGGTGCTTATACTTCCCCAACTCCTCCAGCTTTCCTATGAAAAGTCTGAATATCTTAAGGTTTTCCTTTATGTGCCATACCTCTTCTGGGTCCAGGTAGGTCCCCACAAGACTTGTCTTTCTTACAATACTCTTTATATTCTTCATTCCAGCAGCTTCCATACCGCCGTCATACTTTAAAAACTCCATAAACTCTCTTACAAGGTCTAACTCCTTTTTTACCGAGTTAAGATCTGAATATGGCATCATCTCTAATATTTCTACCTGTGAATCCTCTATATTGGAGTAGCCGGCAATCTCTTCTCTGAGCTTGTCAAACTCCAAAACACTCAAACTATGATTGTTCATCTTAAACCACCTTATAACTAGATTTTTTCACCCTATTATAACACAATAAAAACCTTTTGCCTATGAAGCTCCAGCCAAGGTTTTGAAAAAAGACTTGATATTTATTGGGGATGATGATATAATAATTTGCAAAATGTTTATAAGGAGGTGTACATAATGAAAAGATGTGAAATTTCTGGTAAGGGAATGCAGTTTGGTCACGCAGTATCTCACTCGCACAGACTTAACAACAGAGTTTGGAAGCCAAACCTACAGCCAACTAAGATCATGATCAACGGACAACCACTTAAAGTTAAAGTTTGTTCTAAAGTTCTTAAGACTATCAAGGGAGCTACTGAAGTAGAAGTTCTTAAAGTTCTTAAAGCTAACGAGAAGACTCTTAGCCCTAGAATTGCTAAAGCTCTTGCTAAGTAATTCCAATAAAAAAAGACAGTGCTCACAAAGAACTGTCTTTTTTTATTGCTTTTATTTATAGCTTACCGACTCTGTCCTGCCCTCTTAAAACGAGTCCTTCCACACATTGTAGTTTTCTCTCTCCATAGCCATCTTTTCCTTTATCTCTTCCTCGCTACGCAATCCCCAGGTGTCCCTCTTCTCAGTTGAAGATATGGCTACACTTTCTTCAGGTTCTGCCAGCTCTGCAGATTCACTTCTATAGCTCTGTCTCGCTGTATTTTCAGCCTCTATCTTCTCCTCAAACTTCTTATTGGATTCTATGAGGGCTCCTCCAGCTGCTCCTAGTGCCGCACCTATCCATGCTTCATCATTTCCGCCTACTATATGCCCAACTGCTGCTCCCACACCGGCTCCCACTGCTGCTCCCTTTACTCCGGCTTCTGCGCTTATAAAGGTAATCAGCATAGCAAGCATAAAAATCACAGATCTTATCTTCATAGCCTCAACTCCTTCCTATTAATATTATAACACCCTTTTTTACCGGAGAAACCTTAAATTTTCATACAAAAAAAGACCGGTTATCCCGGTCTTCATAGATTACTTAGATACAGTTGTTGTGTAAGGAAGTAAAGCTATGTTTCTAGCTCTCTTGATTGCAGTAGCAATCTTTCTCTGAAGCTTTGCAGAAGCACCATTTGCTCTTGCAGGCTTGATTCTTCCCTTATCGTTAAGGAAGTTTGCTAGTACCTCTACGTTCTTGTAGTTGATATCAGCTTCCTTTACTCTTAATCTAGGTTTTCTTCTTCTTCTAGGTTTTCTGAAATCTGCCATTAGTTACACCTCCTGAGATTTTAATAGATGGGATTTCTCCCTCAAAACTACAGTCTATAGGATTATCCTATTCCTGAAATAAAATTACTTCTGCTTAACTACGATGTATCTCATAAGACCTTCAGTAATGTTAAGCTTTCTCTCTACTTCAGTTAACTGAGTTCCGTCGATCTCAAAAGTAGTAAGTACGTAGAATCCGCTTGTCTTCTTGTCGATAGCGTATGCTAGTTTTCTCTCTCCCCACTTTTCAGTCTTAAGGTCAGCTGCTCCAGCTTTAGTAAGAGTCTCCTCTACTTTAGCTACTAGTGCATCTCTACCGTCAGCCATTACAGTTGGGTTGATGATGTACATAATTTCATACTTTCTCATTAATATTACCTCCTCCCTCTGGTTTTAGCCTAAGAATCTAGTTCTTAAGCAGGGCAAGGATTATTATATCAGATTTTTCATACTTTTTCAATATTTTTATCCGTTTTTTCTAACCCATGGTGGAAGGTCGAGATCTTCCTCTACATTTTTTGGTGTTCCCAGAGTCACCTGCTCCGTCTTCTGCTCTATCTTTTCAGTTGGTGCTACATTGATGAAGGGCTCACTCTTGTGATCGTCCTCTAGGAAGTTAGTTGCAACAACAGTTACCTGAATCTTATCTCCGTACTCCTCATCTATTACAGTTCCAAACATTACATCCTCTGCTGCCTTACCTGCTGCATCCTTTACCAGGTTAGATACTGCAAATGCCTCCTGCAGGGCAAGAGTAGATGGTCCAGTGATGTTTATAAGTATCTTGCTTGCTCCAGAGATAGACTTCTCCAGAAGAGGTGACATAAGAGCTTTTTCAGTTGCCTTAGCTGCTCTGTTCTCTCCCTCAGCTTCTCCAAATCCGATCATGGCAATTCCAGAGTTTACCATACTGGTTCTTATATCAGCAAAGTCCAGGTTGATTAGTCCCTGCTGAGTTACAAGGTCTGCCACACCCTTTATTCCTATCTTAAGGATGTTGTTGGCTTCCTTAAATGCATTTTGAAGAGTTATTGTCTTTTCTGGCAGCTCAAATAACTTATCATTTGGTACCACAACAAGAGCATCTACAAACTCCTTCATTCCGCAAATTCCAAGGTCTGCATTGCTCATTCTCTTTCTTCCCTCAAATGAGAACGGCTTAGTTACCACTCCCACAGTAAGCACTCCAAGCTCCTTAGCTATCTTGGCAATTATAGGGGCTGAACCTGTACCAGTTCCTCCACCCATTCCTGCTGTTATAAAGAGCATATCTGTTTCCTCTAGAAGCGCCTTTATCTTCTCTACATCTTCCTCTGCTGCCTGCTTTCCTATCTCTGGGTCTGCACCTGCTCCCAGTCCTCTTGTCAGCTTCTCTCCAAGCTGTATTCTTATATCAGCCAGTGAGTTATTCAGATCCTGTGCATCAGTATTTGCTGCAATATACTCTACTCCGTCTACTCCCTCTGATATCATGTCGTTGATGGCGTTTCCTCCTCCGCCACCAGCACCGATTACTTTTATTCTTACTAAAGACTCATTTGTCTGTATCATGCGCCTGCCTCCTGCTCCTTCTAAATAAATTCCTTTATCCAGCTCTTCATATTATCAAAAATTCCAGTTTTTTCAACCTTTGGTTTTGCTGCCTTCTTTTCCTTACCTTCCGAAACTTTAACCTTCTCTTCAGGCTTTTCCTGAGGTTCCTCAGCCTTTACCTCTTCCTTTACAGCTTCCTT
>CAYSGC010000099.1:5221-10606 GCA_964430145.1 uncultured Fusobacteriaceae bacterium
CTTCCTTTACAGCTTCCTTCTCAGGGTTTTTTATCTTAAAGTGCTCCTTTTCCAGCACCTCCAGTAGTATTCCTAATACTGTTGAGTAGGATGGTAGTGCTTCCACCATTCCCCTTATCTTGATAGGCTGCCCTACTCTTACCTTGTAGTTGAGGTTTTTAGCCAGCTCCTCCACTACCTCGGCCATACTAACTGCTCCACCTGTAAGGATAACTCCATTTCCTAGGTATCCCTTAAATCCTGATTCCTCAAGAGCTTTAGACAGGTAGTTAACTATATCCCCGCTTCTTGCATCAAAGAGGCCTCTTATAGATTGAATGCTGAAGGATCTTACTTCCTCTCCCACCTTCATCTCTATATTTTCCTCGGCCTTGTTCTCATTGTAGAGTTCCTTAAGCTTGAGGGCATCGCTTTTTTCCATCTTAAACATATAGGCTAGATCGTTTACATAGTGCATCCCGCCTATTGGTATGCTCTTGGAATAGATTAGTTTGCCATTCTTAAAGATTATAAGGTCCGTGGAACCCTCTCCTATATCCACAAGGGCCACTCCCATCTTCTTGTCATCTTGTGTAAGGATAGCCTGAGCTGAAGCATAGGAATTTAGAGTGATCTCCTCTACTCCTACTCCCGCTCTGTTCACAGCTTCTACCAGTAGCTCGAGCTGTGCCTTTTCTGCAGTTATAAGGTGGACATCCCCCTCTAAGCTGCCTCCTATTATCCCCACTGGATTTTTAAGGATCCCAGAGTTATCAACTCTTATATTATAGAGTTCCTTCTTTATCACACTCTCCCCAGAGAGAGTTTCCTTCTCTGCCAGTTCATAGAGGTTTTTTAGGTGATCTTCCTTTACCACCTCTTCGTCATCTGAGAAGTTAAACTTCATATTTCTAGTTACAGACTTTAAGTGATCCCCTCCTATACCTATGGAGGCTTTCTTTACAGACTTTCCTGTCTTCTCTTCCAGCTTCTCTACTGCTGATCTTATGCACTCGCTTAAAGTTTCAACATCTTCTACCTTTGATTTTCTTACTCCCTGTGAGACCACTTCTGTAGAGCCTAATACTCTTATTCTTTCACCGTCTCCACTGAGTTCTCCTAAAATCGCTTTTACCCTAGAACTTCCTATATCTAAGGCTGCCTTTAATACTACATCTCCCATAAAGCACTCTCCCGCTTACTTTACTATATAATCTCCAAAACGAATATCTATATACTCTAGGGGATCTTCCCCCGACTTCAACTTCAAGTAGAGTCGTTCTAGCAAACTATATTTCTCTTCAGGAATACCCTGTTTAGTCTTTACTAAAGTGCCATCCAGAAGAACCATCTTAATACAGTTTTCATCTTCCACATATAGCTGCGACACTAGACCTTCCAGTTGTTTTCCATTTATTCTTTCTAAGATTTCCGTTAATTCCTCTATTTCTTCCATATCTTTTATCGAGAGTATAGGATAGTCCTTCATAGGGAACTCCTCTAGATAGGAAAATGCCTTTCTTTCCTCATCCAGTGAGTAGATCTTTCCCCTGTAAAGAATATAGAAGTGAGGCTTTTTACCCTTTATCCTTATCGTTACCTTGTTAGGAATTTCCTTCCTTACTGTGGCTTCCTCCACTCTCACATCCTCTTCCAGTATCTCCTCCAGCTTATCTGTATCCACATCCCAGATTAACCTTCCCTTGAGGAGAGCTACCTCCCCCTCCAGTTCCTTAGACACTATGCCTATGTCCCCTTCCAGGCTTATCTCATCCAAAAAAAAGATATCGCTCTTCAAAAAAAAGTTATCTACATATGTAAAGGTGGTGAAAATTAAACAAATAAAGAAAAATCCAAAAATATTTTTCAAGATTTTAGCTCCTATTTTCCCATATTAATTATAATATTATCACTTTTTTTTTTACTATGCAATTGATGTAAGGATTTTTTTTACCACATCATCAAATGTATAATTCTTAAGGCTTGCGAGCTTTGGCAGCAAACTGGTTTCCGTCATTCCCGGACAGGTGTTTACCTCTAGGAAGTAAACCTTCCCGTTGCTCAGTATGAAATCACTTCTTGTTCCTCCCTGAAGCCCTAGCTCCTCATGGATTGATTTTGCATAATTCATAGCTGTAGCATACTCATCCTCTGTGATCTTTGCAGGATACTCATAGTCCGTCTTACCGACTGTATATTTGGACTCATAGTCATAGGTCCCATCGTGGGGCTTTATCTTAAGTACTCCCAGAGCCTCTCCGCACAGTACTCCTGCTGTAAGCTCCTCTCCCTTGACAAACTCCTCCATTATAGGCTCCTTCCCCTCTAACTCCTTCAGGGCAGTCACTGCCTCCTCTTTGGTTTTGCATATATAAAGCCCTACGCTGGATCCCTCCGATACAGGCTTTACAACTACAGGGAAGTTCTCTATCTCCTCTATACTCTTGTATGTCTTGGGGATTCTTATGCCGATATTATCAGCCACTACCTTAGTTATATGTTTGTCCATAGCCACAGCACTTGCAGTTGCTCCAGATCCCGTGTACTTTTTCCCCAGCATATCCAGCAGTCCCTGGATTCTTCCGTCCTCACCATATTCACCGTGAAGAGCCAGGAAAGCTACATCGTAGTCGTTTTCCACAAAGGCTGAGACCAGGTTCTCCTCCACAAGATCTACTCCATATGCATTGTATCCCTGTCTGATAAGGCTTTCCAGGATAGCTCCTCCTGTTTTTAGGGATACCTCTCTTTCTGCTGATGTTCCTCCCATAAATACTGCAACTTTCATTTTATTCCCCCACTACTATTATTTCTTCTTCTAGATCTATTCCGCTGTGTTTCTTTACCTCTTTTTTCACCTCAGCTATCAGCTCCTTTATATCGCTGGCCTTGGCATCTCCGTGGTTTACAATAAAGTTTGGATGAACCATTGATATCTGTGCTCCTCCAACTCTCCTCCCCTGCATTCCTGCTTCAATAATAAGTCTTGCAGAGTAGTGTCCCTCTGGATTTTTAAATGTGCTTCCCAGGTTTGGAAGGTCTAAGGGGTGGTTTCCTCCCCTTTTTTCCTTGAGCTCCTCTACCCTTGCTTCATCATATCCCTTCTGAAACCTGAAGGTAGTGCTGAGAACTATCCACTTCTTCTGTTGGATCTCAGTTTTTCTGTAGGTAAAGTGTATCTCATCCCTCTTAAGGGTTCTTATCTCATGGTTTTCATCTACTATCTCCACCTCTTCTATACAGTCGAAGATCTCCGTTCCGTAGGCTCCACCATTCATATATACTAATCCCCCGAGGCTTCCTGGAATCCCAGCCAGGTTCTCAAGCCCAGAGTAATCCTTTTCCTTCATATATTCAATAAAGTCATCAAAGTCGATTCCGGCCTCTGCTCTTACAACTCCATCTCCCAGATCCTCCACCCTCTGAAGGTTTTTAAGGGAGATAAAGGTCATATCCATAAACTCATCTGAAAGAAGGGTGTTGGTTCCATTTCCAATTAAGAAGACCCTCTTCCTTCCCTTTAAAGCCTCTATTATCTCCGACTTCTCCTCTATAACTATTAACTCCTTGGCACTTCCTCCAACCTTCATGTTGGAGAACTCCTTCATCTCGTGACTCTTATATATTTTCATTAGCTACTATCCTTTCATCTTCTCTGCTACTCTGTGAGCCAGGGCTGATATACTCCCTGCTCCCATGAATAAATAAGTGATATCTTGATTTTTTCCAGATACATAATCCTCTATACTCTTCTCATCTCTTTCAATTCTTATATTCTTATGCTCACTTACTTCTAGCAGGTCCTCCAGGGTAACACCGAACTCATCCTTTTCTCCGGCAGCAAAAACTGGCATTATCACTACTTCATCTGCTCCCTTAAATACTCCTTTAAACTCATTCAATAAGAACTTCAGTCTGCTGTATCTATGTGGCTGAAAGATCGCTACAATTTTATTTTCCTCCACACTCTTGGCACCCTGAAGAGTGGCCTTTATCTCCGTCGGGTGGTGGGCATAGTCATCTACGATCTTTATCTCCCTGTCATACAGTACATCGTATCTTCTCTTGGCTCCCTTAAACTTCTTAAGAGCTTCCCTTATTCTCTCCACCCCTACACCGTGCTTCAGTGCCAGGTAGATTACCGGCAGTGAGTTTGAGATGTTGTGATCTCCCGGTACTCCCAGGACAAACTCCCCTATAAGCTCTCCGCCGATATGCACATCGTAGCAGCTCATACCATCCTTGACTCTCAGATTGCCTCCCACTATGTGTGCTTCCTTGCTGTCTATTCCGTAGGTTGTGACCTTTGGGTTTTCTCCTATGATCTTTCTTACGTTGCCGCAGTCTATGTTAACCACTATCTCATTTTTTGTTTTTTCCATAAACTCTATAAAGGATCTCTCTATATTTTCATATGATCCGTGGTTTTCCAGATGATCTGCTTCAATGTTGGTTATAATAGCCTCCGAGGAGTTTAGATAGAGAAATGAGTTGTCGCTCTCATCAGCCTCGGCGATGAAGATTCCAGATCTTCCTCCCTGGGCATTGGATCCTATCTCAGGCACTATACCTCCCACAACAATTGTAGGGTCTACGCTTAGCATAGCTGCTCCCAGCATAGAGCTGGTCGTAGTCTTTCCGTGGGTTCCTGCTACAGCTATCCCTTCCTCCCTGTTCATCAGAAGGGCCAGAAGCTCTCCTCTCTTTATTACCTCTATTCCGTCCTTTACAGCTCTCTCATACTCTGGATTTCCCTGCTTTATGGCGCTGGATCTCACTACGAGGTCTGCTCCCTCTACATTCCTTTCATCGTGTCCGATGAATATCTTTATTCCCATCTCTTCGAGCTCATCCGTTGCATAGCTCCTCTTAAGGTCTGAACCAAGGACCTCATACCCCTGCTCACACATTATCTTAGCCAGCCCGCTCATACCTATTCCGCTTATTCCTATAAAAAATATTCTTTTCATTAGTTCCCCCAGATATCTATGTCGTTAGCGATCCTCTCAGCCGCATTTTCCTTCTGCATTATCTTCAGCTGCACCTTCATCCTAGCCATCTCCTTGGGATCCTTTATAAGATCAAAGGCTCTTTCTATTGCTGTCTCCGCCTCGGAGTTTCTGTGGACAAAGGCCGCTCCTGCTTCCTCCAGTATCTTTGCATTCTCATACTGTCCTACCTTGATAGACTGATAGGGTACTAGGATCGCCGGTACCGCCAGCTCTATAATCTCTGATATAGTAAGTGCTCCTGCTCTGCAGACTATGAGGTCTGCTGCAGCCATGATATTTGGCATATTTTCAAAGTAAGGCTTAATTACATCGTTGGCCTTATACTTCTTCACGTTGTTATTTACCTCTTCAAAGTGTCCCTCTCCAGTAGCCCAGTATATCCTTACCTTCTTAT
>CAYSGC010000100.1:0-10422 GCA_964430145.1 uncultured Fusobacteriaceae bacterium
AATGAGAATATAGAGGCTGAGATGATAGATATCTCAAACTTCAAGGAACTGAGAAACAAGTATAATATCATGAGTGTACCTGCTATTATAGTAGATGACAGCGAGATATACTTTGGAGCTAAGAGCCTGGACTCTATAGCTGATCTATTAAAGTAACAGTCAAAAGACCTGGATTAATTTCCAGGTTTTTTTATTTTTTAAGATTTAATTTAAGGTATTTCATCCTAAGCTGCTCTTCTTCTAATAGAATTCTAAGCTTGATCAAAGAATAGCCTAATTTAAGGGCTATAGTATACTGATATAATTGAGAAGGAGGAAGAGATAAACGAGAAGATAAAGGTGAGAGGGTTAAGGGATTTTGTAAGATTCTTAACGGTGGTGCTGCTGGTTCCCTGGTTTGGATGGTTTAACCAAAGTGTGTTTGGAATAGAGGTAGAGTTTTCAAAGCAGGAGTTTGATCTCTTGGAGCTCCTTATGATAAATAAGGGGATATTAGTGAGCAGGGATAAGGTAGACAGGGGACATGAAAAAAAACTCATAAAGACAATTAGAGGGGTAGGCTATAAAATAAGGTAAAAAGATAGAGCTTTCTTCAGAACGATTTACTTCATTCAGAGGAAAGCTCTATTCTTTTTAAAGGATTAAAAAATAATACCCTATACTGAGGTCGAAAAGATTGAATAACTTAAAGATCTATCCCGTCTATCGTCTCCTCTATGTCCACGTCGATATAGGCAGTATCTAAAATGTCTGAAGCCCATGGATGCTTACTCTCCAGCTTTCTGAGAGCAGCAACTGAAACAGCTTTCACCATCTCAACCTCACTCCATATGGAGTTGTTAAGAAATCTCACATCGTTTTCATCGGCTTTATCGATGTTTTCCAGCAAACTTTTACATGAACTGCATATGAAGATACACCTGTCGAAGTCGGGTTCCTCAGGTACTGAAGGTACTTCAAAGACCTCTAATTTCTCTCCGCTTGCCTCGCAAAGTTCACAGCACGATTTAGATCTTCTAGCAAGATCCTTCCCAAAAAAACTTACCTTTGCTTTTCTCTCTCTGTCGTTATCATATCCTCTGGCCATTATCTCCTCCTATTTATATACAACTTTAAATTTTTCACAGACTACCAGCATATCCTCTGAGAAGGTCTGATTCTTCAGCTCCCCCTGGAAAAACTCCCTGTGCACCCTTCTCCAGTACTCCAGAGTCCTGTCTCCCACCCCCTCTAAATACGCAAACTCCTCCTCTACCTCCCTGAAGGGAAGGAGGGTAACCTCCACCGTTTCTATAATGCACTGAGCCTTTCCATCCCAGTTTGTGATAACAGAGTACTCTCCTACCCTGGGGAGGGTATCCTCCTCATCTATATCGTACATCTCACACAGGGAAGAGGTGGCCGTTTTTATACCGATTTTAACAAGGTGAGCTAGCTCATCTGCATCCCTCTGATTGTCGGAGAAGTGCCAGGTGGTGAAGTATTTATCCCCCTCCTCTAAACCTAAGGATGAAAGGTAATTCCTACGCATAATCCCTATTGATGGATCCTCTATTCTTATCATAATATCACCCCGCTAAAAATTAAGTGTAATATATGTTATGGCAATAGAACCCGTGACCGTTATAAAGATATTTTTCTGGGTATAACTAAGTATTACTGCACCTACAACACCTAAGGCTGAAGCTACGGGTTCCCCCTCCACTGCCTGAAAGGCATCGGGAAGGATGAGGGCACCAAGAGCTGCTATAGGGACATAGGTGAGAAATGTTTTTACCCTGGAAGGAAAGGTAAACCTCTCAGAGATCATGAAGGGAAGGTGCCTGGGAATGTAGGTTACCACGAACATTCCTAAAATAATAAGTATGATATTACCCCTCATCCTCCACCTCCTTCTTACCTGCTTCACTGTGTGTTCTTTTCTCTGTAAGGGTTCCTATGAGAGCTACCACTGAAATAGTGGCCACAATATCCCATCCCCTGGGAAGAAGCTCCCTACTCTTAATTATAGTATTTATAAGGCCAGAAAGAAATACCAGAAAAGATATTCTTCCCGATCCCCTCATCTGGGGAACAAGGATGGCTATAAACATGGCATATAGCCCCATAACCATGCTGCTGCTGAGGGAGGCGGGAAGGAGCTCCCCTGCAAGATACCCTAAGAGGGTTCCTGAAACCCAAGAGGTGTATGTAATCAGGTGGAGTCCCATAAAGAGTAGGGTGGCTATCCTTCCCTTGCAGGATGAAGCCATGGAGAAGGCCTCATCGGTAACGCCGAAGGATATAAGGGGAAGAAGCTTTGACCCCCTTATATCCATCCTCTGGGAGAGGGAGGCACTCATCAAAAAGTGCCTTAGATTTAGGAGAAGGGTGGCGATTACAATCTGCAGAAAGCCGCTCCCCAGCATAATCATATTTATGGCCATAAACTGACTGGCACCGGCATAGACCATAGAGGAGAAGAGGAAGGATTCCCCCAGGGTCACTCCTGCAGTTTTGGACAAAACCCCAAAGGTCATGGCGATGGGTATATAACCAAGAGCAATGGGAACTCCCATAAACACTCCCCTTTTTAATTCCTTTGACATGGTACACCTCCAACTTAAAATTATTTAGATCAGGTGCATAAAGTCAGCAAGAGTTTCCCTTGTACCCCTCACACCCTCTACCCTGGAGGAGCAGACCATGGAGTTGAGGATGGCCTCCTCCACAGCTTCCCCCACTCCTCTGAAGGGGAGGTCCATGAGATTCTCCCTCAGGGAGGTGTGCTCCACTATGGGGTCTCCTCCTGAATGGTCTCTCCTATTGGCAGTGGAGAATCCGATAACGATCTCCCCACTTCCGTGTCCTATATAGGATCCTACCCTTGCCATGCCTACAGAGGCACGCTTGCAGACCCTTTTTAGCTGTCTGGAGGTGAGGGGGAGATCGGTGGCGATAATAATTATAATGGAGCCCTTATCCATCCTGTCATGGGTCTGGATAAGCTCCTGAATATCTCTGCCTATACTCCGCCCCCCTATGGTAAGGTCGGGAAGAAGGCCGTGGTTGGACTGGACCAGTACTCCCAGGGTATACTCCCTGTCTCCGATCTTCACTATCCTAGAGGCGGAGCCTATTCCCCCCTTGAGGGAGTGACAGGACATCCCCTTTCCTCCCCCAACATCTCCCTCGGCAAAATCCCTGGTGGCAGTGATGAAGGCTTCAAGAAGGTGTTTTTCCTCCACAGCCCTATGGGTTATATCGTTGAGGTAGGAGTCGTTGCACTCGGCAACCACTGTATTCAGGGAGAGAAGCTCCACTCCCTCCCTGACACAGGAATCTACCACATATCCCACAAGGGCATCCTGAACCCTTCCCACACACAGGGTATTGGTGAGTGCAATGGGGCTCTCCAGCTCTCCCAGCTCCTCTAGCTGAATAAGCCCCGTAGTCTTTCCGAAGCCATTTATCACGTAGGCAGAGGCAGTCAGCTTATGGAGGAAGGGATTTTCCTGAGATGGTATTATGACACTTACGCCGGTCTTATTTCTTCCATTGTCTATTGTGGCATGCCCCACAAGAACCCCCTCTACATCAGTGATCTTATTCAGGGGTCCCGGGGTTATACTTCCTATATTAATCCCATACTCCCTTATCCTTTTAAAGTGGTAGTCAGAGGACTCTGTAATGAGGGTATCCACCCTTATGTCCCAGCCTTCATTGTCTATTCTGTCTATGAGCTGTAGATCATAGGCAAGGGCAATCTTATCTACACCGGGGATCTTGGACATAAAGGCATCGTAGAACCCTCCCCCATAGCCTATCCTGTAACCTCTCCTGTCGAAGGCGACACCGGGAACTATAACCAGGTCTATCTCCTGGGGCTCGACCTTCTCACCCTCTATGGGCTCCAGTATTCCGAATTTATTTGGTCTCAGCTCCTCAAGGCTACCTATCCTTACAGCTGCCATAAGGTGCTTCCCCATTATCTTGGGGATACACACGGATCTTCCCGTAGAGAGAAGCTTCTCTATAATCCTATGGGTGTCCACCTCGGATCCAAAGGAGGTAAATATGAATATAGTTTCAGCTTTCTTTAACCTGTAGTCTGAGTAGAGCTTCTCAGCTATGGAATAACTTTTTTTATCTATCTCAACAGGTGAGAGGCCATCCCTCATGCCTATTATCCTCGCCCTTATGCTTTTCTTTTCCTTCATAGCCACCCCCTAAAATCAGATTAATAGATTATACGACAATAATAGGAGAAGGTACTAATAAAGATATGAAAAATATGATAAAATAAGGGGTAAGCTATTGCAAGAGTGTGAGGAGGAAAAGATGGACAGTTACAATATACTGAGGAATGAATTAATTAAGCTGTGGGACTTGGAGAGAGCCGACAGATTTATGGGAGAAGCTAAGGAGAAGATAGATGAGGATCAGCTGGAAGCCCTTTCTAAGATGATAGGGTATGTGGAGGATCAGTATGAAGATCTGGATGTGGAGACTCTTTCAGAGCTGATGCTTGGAATGGATACCTTTGAGGGACCCCTTGAGTTTCTGGAGTACTTCTTTAAGATGAGCCAGGAGGAGGAGATAGCTGCAGATGTTGTAGCCAGGATGAAGGAGGATCCAGAGGAGATGGAGGCTATGCTTGAGTCTATGGAAGACAGCGGCCTGATAGAGTATATAGTGTCTATGGATGCCTTCTATGTATGGTACAAGGGGTAGTTTAAACTTAGAAGCAGTCGAGAGCAAAGGGAAGCTTTTGAGGGATCCGAGGTACAGAATTTAGATAGGGATTTCCCCGGAGCATTAGGTTCCGGGGTTCTTTTAATTGCAGCGGACTTCAAAGGGGATCCCTTATAATTTTGAACAGGGAAATTAAAGGGATGATTTACTACTTCTTTAAAGAATTCTGTTTATAATTCCCCCTTGCTATGTTAAAATTAGGGGACAATGATTTAGCAGGAGAATATTATGAGTGATTATAGAGTGATTCTTTTACATGGTTATAATAAAGATGAGAGGGATATGTATCCCCTGGGAGAGCTTCTGGAGGAGGAGGGTTTTGTGGTGGACTACCTCAATATGCCCCTTACCTTTGGAAATATGGAGGAGTCTGTATACCTTCTCAAGGAGCTTCTGTGTGACCTGAAAAATAGCGGGATCAGCCAGAGGGATGAGATAATCCTTATCGGTCACAGTGTGGGAGGACTTGTTATCAGGGCGGCCCTAGCTGACAGAAGGATGAGAAGGGTTGTAGACAGGGTAGTTCTTATCTCCACCCCAAACAATGGATGTAAGTTAGCTGATATGGCGGGGAAGTATCTTCCCTTTCTGAAAAAGATATATAAACCACTGAAATCTCTGGAAAAGAAGAAGTTTCAGGAGCTGAGACTCTACTCTGGAAAGGATATAGAGGTGGCTGCAATAGCAGGAAGTGAACCAGAGATGTTTCTCGGGAGGTTCCTGGCTGAAAAAAATGATGGTAGAGTGGAGGTAGAGGAGGTAAGGGTGAAAAACCTCAAGGACTTCCTAGTACTACCTCTAAACCATAAGGTGATTCACAAGAAGCTCGGTACAGCTAAGTATATAGCTAACTTCATAAAGAGGGGAAGCTTTAGAGCAGATTAAACAATACTTTGGAGGATTAACATGAAGAATTTTGTAGAAGCCTCGTGGCTTATGGACAACTTAGAGGATGCAGTGGTAATAGATGTGAGGTATGACCTACACAACAAGGAGTATGGAAGAACTACTTACGGAGAGGGGCACATCCCCGGGGCATACTATCTGGATGTAGACGCCGATCTTGCAGGATGTAAGGAGGTCCACGGGGGATCAAGACCTGTACCTCAGGTGGAGGAGTTTGTAAGAAAGATAGAGGCTATGGGGATAGGTAACGATACAAGTGTAGTGCTCTACGATGAAAATATGATAACAGCATCCAGAGCATTTTGGATGTTTAAGTATATAGGTCATACCGATGTAAGGATAGTAGATGGAGGCTATAAGGCCTGGATAGAAGCTGGAGGAGAGGTTAGCTCTGAACTTCCGTCAAGGGGAGAGGGTAGCTATAAACCTCATGTAAGGGAGGATATCTACTCATCTATAGAGAGAGTAAAGGAAAATATAGGGGAGGAGGATTCTGTTCTTGTAGAGTGCCGTTCCCACGACAGGTACCTGGGAAACAATGAGCCTTTCTACAGCAGAGCAGGGCATATACCATCAGCTATCTGTATCGACTCTAAATCCCTTCTTTCAGAGGGAAGGCTAAAGCCCCTAGAGGAGTTAAGGGAGATAATGGGAAGAGTTTCAGAGTCTGAGGATGTTACCTTCTACTGCGGTTCAGGAATAAATGCAGCCTTAGACTATGTGGTTTATGATGAACTGGGAGGCAGGAGCAGGATCTACATCGGAGGGTTCTCCGACTGGATAAGCTACGATGAAAACTTTGTAGAAGTCAGGGATGAAAATTAGCAAAAAGGAAAAGAATTAAAGATATGAAATAAAGGCAGATTGATCCGAGGGACCCCCTCGGATTTTCTTTACCCCATAAATAAGAAATTGACTTTGGCAGAAAAAAATTATAGAATTCAGTATCAAATACAGAAAGGAGAATTGGAATGAAGAGATTGATGTTTATACTGCTCATATCCCTGAGTCTGATAGCTTTTGGTGCTAAGGAGGGGCTGGAAGTTGGAGATAAGTTTCCGGAGATGACCCTCTACAATACCCAGGGAGAGGTTGTGGGGTCCTCCAAGGAGCATCTGGGGAAGATTACAATATACAACTTTGGGGCCAGCTGGTGCCCACCGTGTAAGGTGGAAAAGCCCCTTTTAAATAAGTTTTACAATGCAAACAGGGACAGGGTGAATGTTGTATCCCTAATGATAGATACAGATGGCAGGGCTGTGGACAAGTTTTACAGGGATAATCCCATGGATTTTCCCCACTACTTTGATGTGGGACAGAGGCTGGCAAACAGATTTCTTATACGAGTGGTTCCAACAACCTATATTGTAGATGAGGATGGAATAAACCTTGCAAGGATACACGGGGCAACAGACTGGAGTCAGATGACTCTGAAGGATCTAGAGGGGCTTAAGGAGTAGAGGATGGAGATAAATGTATTTATCGTATTTTTAGCGGGAATAGGAACATTTCTGGCTCCCTGTATAATTCCCCTGGTTCCAAGTTACCTCTCATATATCAGTGGAATGGTAATGGGGGAGAAAAGGAGTGCCAAGGATAAGGTCAAGGTATTTATCCATACCCTCTTTTTTATACTGGGCTTTGGTACAGCTTTTTCAGCGCTGCAGATCCTTCTCTTTAACTTTACCAACCTGGCCAGCAACCTCATAGGAAATAATATCCTCAATATGATATTTGGGGGAATTATAATTGTAATGGGACTACATATGGTGGGTGTATTTAAGATAACCAAGCTCTATACCGATAAGAGGTTTAATTTCCACTTTATGAGAAGGAATATAGGGACCTCCTATCTTTTTGGTTTTGCCTTTGGCTTTGGGTGGACCCCCTGTATGGGGCCTGTACTCTTTACTGTAATGTCATACCTGGCTGTAGCTAACACCATGTGGACGGGATTACTCTATATCTGGATATATACCCTGGGGCTTGGTTTCCCATTTATGGTCTTTGCCCTTCTTCTGGATAAGGGAAGTAAGCTTGATTTCATAAGAAGAAACTTTCTCTTTTCAGAAAGGGTAGGGGGAGTAATTCTGATAACTATGGGAGCTCTTCTTGCAATGAATAAGATGACCATCTTTCTCAGCTGGGGATTTAGAGATGAGATAGTGGAGTTCCTCAAAGGCCTTTTTCTCTAAATTGAAGATATAAAAAGGAAAGAGCTATAAAAGGAGTAATTCTTACACATAGAGAACCAGAGAGGAGGGTGTGTAAGATGAAGAGATGGGTATGTACCATATGCGGTTATGTATATGATCCTGAGGTGGGAGATCCAGAGCACGGAGTGGAACCAGGTACAGAGTTTGAAGATGTGGATAAGGAGTGGATCTGTCCCATATGTGCTGCAAATAAAGATGAGTTTGACGATGATATAACTAATACTACCAGTCATTATTAAAAAAAGAGGCAAAGGCCTCTTTTTTTGTTGTCTATTTAGTAATATCGGCTTTTAATTCCTGGATCTTCTCCATAAGCTTATAAAGTGACTCGCTGGCCTCATATGGAAGCTTATTATAGTCTCTCAGCTCTCCTATGAACTCAACTCTCTTGTCGATTCTGCTCTCTACCAGGTTGAGGTATGAGATATCTGTAAAGTCTGGGATGTAGTCTGGAACCTCTAAGTACTCAATATTCTCAAAGGGACCAAGCTTCTGGAACTCTGCTTTCCCCTCTACAATATCCTCTATTATTCCAAGGGTAACAGCCGGTGTTATCTTCTTGTGCAGGAAGAACCCTGTATTGAGAACATAACAGTCGATCTCCCTCTCCTTGAACAGGGATTTAAACTTCTTGTAGTCGTGAACCAGTGGGTAGGTTCTGAATGGGTTTGCATATGGTTCGATAACGAGCTCATTGGAATCCACACCCTTAAGAAGGTGCTCAGCTGAGGTTCTCTTTGTAGCCAGGGTAGCTCCGAAAGCGGCTCCCAGGGTAGATGAGTTAACCTTTATTACCGGCGGAAGACTCTCGTCCTTCATCAGCCAGAATATAGCGTCGCACTTTTTATCGAATTTATAGGCTCTGTTTGGAGACCAGAACTTAGACTTAACAGCTCTACCATTACCATTCCTGATATCCTCAGTTACTGGAACAATAAGCCCGGCCTTATCCATAGTTGCTCCGCAGTTCTGCATTGTTAGAAGATACTTGTTGTCCTCTGAATCTGTAGGGTAGTCCTGTGTCTTATCGAAGTATGACGGCTCCATGGAGATGGATGACCCGTCCTTATTGGAGATGATGAAGGCATCGTCGTGGAGAACTGTGATATCATACTTGTCCCCGTGCTTTGCGTGGGTGATAGTGGACTTACCGGAACCAGATAGACCAAATACACCTACGATGAACTTCTTTCCATCTTCAAGGTTGTATCTCTTCTGTCCTCCGTGACAAGGAGTGTATCCAGCTCTAGAAGCTATTGTCCATGCTAGAGTAAGAGTTCCCTTCTTATGCTCACCAAAGTATCTCATTCCCAGAAGGGCAGCACAGTTGTGCTCGGAATCAAAGAATGTAAGCCCATGAGGGTGGTTCTCATCCTCCCACTCTGGGTCGGAGTAAACGAAGATATCTCCCTCCTCTATCTCCTGGGAGTTGTCGTACTTTACAATGAACTCCTCATTGAAGTTCTGGAAGTTTAGCATCCACGAGTAGAGGATGTTCTCATAACCAGCTGGAATTACAAGGTGTGCTCTTACCATGAACTCCTCGTGAAGTCCAACACATACAGATGCTCTATACATCTTTTTATTTCTTCCCTGGAAAACGGCTTCTCTAATGAGTCCCTCATATTTTTCCTCAGTAACATGTCTTTCACCTAAGATCTTTCTAGCAGCTGCGGTTCTTCCTGTTCTGGCACCGTCGTTGAATATTAAAACCTTGGAATCTCCTGGAAGTCCTAGCTCCTCTGCTCTGTGAATTGGAAGATCTGTAACGATAGTTCCAGATGATTCCATAGCAAGCTTGTAAGCCTCCTCTAAAGATTTTACACTAATTACATTGTTTCTATAAAAGGATGTCTCAATTGTGGTTCTTATTCTGGAAAAAGCCTTTGGAGTTCCCCTTCCAATCTCATCTCTTTTAAAACCAAATTGTGTACTCATATAAATTTGCCCCTCCTGGTGTTTGTTTCAAGTTAACGGCATTATAACAACGGTAAACCTAATAGTCAAGTTTGTTTTTTAATTAACCAAAAAAAGATCAAAAATAGATCAAAAGTGTACACTTCATAGTGGGCAGGTGGAGGTCAAAAAACAAAATTTGAAAATTAATAGAACATTTTGTACGAATTGCTAGGAGTTTAAGAATGGTTAGGGGTTTCTGGAGATTTTTAGAAATTTTATAGGTGTACTATTTTTTCTGGATTATTATGTACTTTTTTATAGTTGATTTCAGGGAAGAGGTGTAACCTTTATCTGCTCCTCTAATTTCATAAATACTCAATTGGTGAGGTAAGGGATTAGATCTGGCCTCATGACAGATCATCGATACTTAAGCAGGTTTAACGGATCAAATTTTTTTAAATATCTTAAACTAAAAAATCTCGGAAGAACACCTGGAAAATTTAAGAATTGATGTTAAAAACTAAAGAATTTAATCCAATGGAATAATATGAAAGTTGAATATGTCCCCTCTCCTCCCTCCACGTAAAGGTAAATTTATCAAATTTTTTTCAGATTTTGATTATAAATTTTTTAAATTTTTTAAAGAATAGCGAATATTACAATACCA
>CAYSGC010000101.1:0-1769 GCA_964430145.1 uncultured Fusobacteriaceae bacterium
AGCTTGGAGATATCATCCTTGTAGCTGATGAGACTGTAACTAAGATGGTAAACCATACAGCTGGTGGAAATAGAATGGATACACACTACATCAACGTTAACTATGGTAGAGACTATGAGGCTCACATCGTAGGAGATGTCAGAAACGCTGTTGTAGGAGAGGAGTGTCCTAGATGTAGCGGTGGTAAGCTAGAAAGCGCCAGAGGAATAGAGGCTGGACATGTGTTTAAGCTGGGTAAGAAGTACTCGGACAGCATGGGAGCTACCTTCCTGGATGAGAATGGTAAATCAAACACTATGACTATGGGATGTTATGGAATCGGAGTATCCAGAACTGTGGCAGCAGCTATCGAGCAGAACAACGATGAAAACGGAATTATCTGGCCAGTGGCAATAGCACCATATATCGTAGATGTAATTCCTGCTAATATGAAGAATGCAGATCAGGTTTCCCTAGCTGAAAAGATCTACGGAGAGCTTACTGCAGCTGGTATCGACAGTGTGATAGATGACAGAAATGAAAGACCAGGATTCAAGTTTAAGGATGCGGACCTTATCGGATTTCCATTCAAGGTAGTATCAGGAAAGCTGGCTGCTGAGGGGAAGGTAGAGGTAAAGGTAAGAAGAACTGGTGAATCTATGGAAGTAGAAGCTGAAAATGTTTTAGAGGTTATAAAGGACCTTATGACTAAGGTAAGATAGTAAAAAAGAGGAGGTGCCCAGGCACCTCCTCTTCTAATATTTAGATATATTCCAGATTAGCTGTAGTACAGAGTGTTAACTAAAAGAAGAAAACAAAGTGTGAGTACAGCTAAAGAGGTAAATATAAATTTATTTGAAAGATCTCCCATAACAGCTTTGAAAGCAAATACAAATGTGCCTAAAAAGATGGCTCCTCCTAAGAAATACATAAACATCCCCCCTAACTAATTCTCCTACTAAGATATTACCCCATAAAACTCTCATTTCTAAGTAAAATCTCAAAAAAAATCAAAAATTTTGTTTAAAAGTGTATAAAAATAGTGTTTTTGCTACAAAAATAGCACTAAAGGCTAGTAGTGGTTGGTTTTGTGTTTGGAAAGGGGTGGTAGGACTTCTGGTGGCGTAATAGGAGCATAAAAAAATAGAGACCTGAAGGTCTCTATTTTACTGATTAAAATCTTAATTAAATTCAGGCTTTATATCCTCCAGCCAGTCGTAGATCCTGTCTGGGGTCATATCATCCTGGTTGTCCTCATCTAGAGCCAGTCCCATAAACTTACCATCTACAATGGCATCGCACTCCTCAAAGTGATAGCCGTCGGTAGAGGTAAGACCTACAACTCTTCCCCCCTGGGAAACTACAGCTTCATAGAGGACCTTTAGCCCACCAAGAAATGATTCCCCAAAGGTTGTCTGATTTCCTACCCCCACAAGGGCAACTACCTTTCCGCTGAGGTCCAGCTTCTTGAAGGAATCGAATTTGTCGTTCCAGTCCTCCTGGAGCTCTCCCACTCCGTATGTTGGAAGGGCCAGGATAAGATTTTCATATGAAGCTATGGCATCTATGCCGTCAGCTACATTGTGTATCTCTACATCGCTTGCTAGGTTGAATTCTATCTCGTCGGCAATCCCCTGAGTTCTTCCAGAGGTAGTACCGTAAAAAAGTCCAATTTTCTTCATTGTTTCTCCTTTCCCTGCAGGGGTGTCTTTATTATTAGTTTATTTCACAGATGTCTTTAACCACTTCGCTGGCGATAATCAAACCTGCCACAGAGGGAACAAAGGAAA
>CAYSGC010000101.1:1869-10400 GCA_964430145.1 uncultured Fusobacteriaceae bacterium
TCTTTAACCACTTCGCTGGCGATAATCAAACCTGCCACAGAGGGAACAAAGGAAACGCTTCCTACATTTTTCATCTTTTCTCTGCTGCCAGAGTCATTAAAGGGCTTCTTAGGCTCCTCTTTGGAGAAGATTACCTTTAACTTCTTAATTCTTCTGTTTTTTAACTCCCTCCTCATAACACGGGCAAGGGGACAGACAGAGGTCTTGTTGATATCAGCTACCTCTAGCATAGTAGGGTTAAGCTTGTTACCAGTTCCCATGGATGAAATAATGGGTATGTTTTTTTCCTTGCATATGGCAATCAGATCCAGCTTACAGGAAACAAGGTCTATGGCGTCTACAGCATAGTCATAGGTCTTATCTTCAAAGAAGACAGCCTCGCTCTCCTTGTTAAACTTCTCCTTGAAGGCATTGACCCTTATATTTGGGTTGATAGCAAGAGCCCTTTCCCTTATGAGCTCCGCCTTATCTCTACCTACACTTTCGTGGGTAGCTATAATCTGTCTGTTGAGGTTGGTAATGTCCACTGTATCAAAATCTACAACAGTGAGTTCTCCTACACCAGCTCTAACAAGGGCCTCTACAGTAAATCCACCTACTCCTCCAAGTCCGAAGACTATAACGTGGGAGTCCTTAAGCTTATTAACATTGTCTCTTCCTATTAAAAGTTCCTGTCTTTGAAATTGCATTAAATCACCTATCTTTATTACTTATCTTTTTAATAAAGATTATACATCAAATGTGGTATTTATTCAATAAGAAGATTTCCCAGGAATAAAGAGGAAAAAAAGAATCTGTGTCATATAAGTACCTAGAGGAAGGAGTAGTGTTTGCAAAAACTTTACTATTATGATAGGATTAACAAAAAAAGGTACAGATAAAGTCTAGGGGGTAGTATTGATGAGTAAAGTAGTTCATTTAGATGTAGATTCATTTAAGAGCGAGGTGTTGGAGGGGACTGGTGTTGTGCTAGTTGATTTCTGGGCATCTTGGTGTGGACCCTGTAAGATGTTAGGACCTATCTTAGATGAGTTATCTCAAGAGGTTTCTGTTAAGATAGCAAAGGTAAATGTAGATGATTATCCAAATATAGCAGCAGACTATGGAATAAGAAGTATTCCTACTATGATTATCTTCAAGGACGGAGAGAAGATTGATCAGCTTATCGGTCTTATGCAAAAAGGTGCAATCAAGGAAAAGTTAGAGCAGTATTAAGCAGGAGCCTCCCTTTAGGGAAGGCTTTTTTTATTCCTTATACTGGGGACAACCACTGAAGTGTCGGGAGGAGCAATGATGGCGGTTCTTGGGGGCCTGGAAATTGCGTTTAGATCTATTCCTGCCTTTAAATCTCTTGTGACAGTTTTACACCTGACTCAGAAAAATTTGGGAGCAGCGAGTAAAATAAGTGAAGAGGGAGCGATTATAGTAAACAGGATCTCAGGAAGAAGAGTAAAGCTAGTGGATCAATAGTATAGGGCGGTTTAAATGGAGGCAGGCTGATCATCCTGCCTCCATTCATTTAGATTATAGAAAGTTATTTTCTAGGGGGGAATTTATTTAACTCGAACGTAAATTATGCTATACTTGTATAGTTGAATAAAATGGGGGAGTTATGTGTGATGAAGAAGAAGATTGCAATTGCAGCTTACATAGTGACGTGTATGAGCGTATACTCTGCTAAAGATCCCAGTACCTTTGATGTATTGAGGAAGGATGCAGATAGTATGGTAAGAGAGAGTACTCAGAACACTCCTGGAGTAAAGGGTGGAGACAGTGCTCAGATAGCCACAGATGAGGTGGAGATAGACCTTGCCAATGAAACTCTGAAATCCGAGGAGGGAGTAAATATCCAGTATGGAAACCTCAAGATGAAGACCTATGAGTTTCAGAAGGACGATGAAAATAATATGATAAGGGCCAAGGGAGATGTGTTCCTGGAAGTAGAGGATGGTCCTAATAAAGCTAAGATAGATACAAGGGATGCGGAGATCTCCCAGGCGGGAGATTACGCGAGGTTTTATGACAGTAAATCCTATATCAATGTAGGTCATATAACTGAGGCAGAGGCCCCTAACGATAAGATATACTTTGGTGGAGAGGTTACAGAGTATGTTGGGAGCAGGCTGAAGCTGAAGAACGCCTGGTTCAGTACCGACCCGGAGGTTCTTGAGACTGAAACTCCAGAGGAGGCGGGATACCACATAAAGTCAAGGGAGTTAGAGATAATACCCGATAAACAGGTTAACTTCAGGGCATCCAACCTATACCTGGGTGAGAAGGATATTATCCCATTCAGCGTACCTTGGTACGCAGTAAACATAAGGCCAGGTTCCCAGGTGCCAGTATTTCCGATGTGGGGAAGCGACGATGATTATGGTTGGTATACAAGCTGGGGTATGCTCTATGGGGACAGCAACAGCAAGTATAAGGGAGGTTTTGCTCCTAAGTTTGCAGATACCATGGGATGGCTCGTGGGAAGATGGGAAAATGAATATAAAACAGATAACTACGGAACAGCTAAGCTAAATGTAACAGATGCCCTCGTTGCCAAGAAGGACTCCGATGAGGAGAACAGGTGGGATGCAGACTATACTCATACCTACAGCAGCAACAAGGGATACCTGGACTTTAACTACAGAAATGCCACTCAGAATATGGTAAAGGAACTGGAAGACATCAGAGACGACAATGAGGATGACGGAAAGTATGATCCTAACCACCCTGCCTATATAGGAGAGGAAAGGCCAGACGGAGGAGATAATATAAACTTCTATACTCTGGATACCAAGTTTGAAAATCTGGGAGAGAGAAATGATATAAGCTTCTATGGAAGGATGAAACTCCTGGACGACAAGGATGCATACCAGGAGATCGTAGATGACAGACTGGATGATATAGACTACGATACTCAGGGAGACCATGAGCTGTTCTCGGAGTTTGGGTTTACCAAGGACAATGAGGACTATAAGGTAGGGGCCTACTATGAGTACCTCTACGATATGGATCCGGGATCATCTGAGGACGACCTGAAGACCAGAGTAGAGAACTTTGGATTTGAGCTGGAGGATAAGAATAACAAACTTCACCTGAAATATGATGAGAAGAATGAGGATGAGTACAGAAGGTTAAGATCCTGGGAGAGAACTGCTAACCTGGATAAGATAACAGACCTGGAGTATGTTCCCTGGACAGTGAGTAAGTATGATCAAAATGATAGTCAGAACCTAAAAGTGGGAGTAGGGGAATACAGTGTCCTCAATACCGACTTTGATTTTAAGATGGACTATGAGTTCAATACAACGGAGAAGGAGCTCTCGATTATAGATGATCCGTTCAGGCAGAGAACTGTCCAAAACAATAGGAGAGACCAGGAGTACAATAAGTTTGAAAATATAGTCTATGAGGATACTAGAGAGGACAAGCTCTCTATGGAGTTCTTCACAGAGGATACAAGATTCATGTTTGCAGCAGGACGTACAGAAGAGGAGTTCTGGGACAGAGAGGGTATCTACAACTACGATGAGTTTGAGGAGGGGGACGCATACAACAAGTATGTAAATGAGTCGGACTTCTACGAGGCTGAGGTAGAGCAGAAGGATATCGACTTTGGATTCCTCGGAGATGTGGGAGCTAAGTTTAACCTGAGACACGACAAGTATGACAAGGGATATGACCAGGCCAACAAGAAGTATACCAGCGGGGGAGATGAAACTCTGAGAAAACAGCTGACTCTGACCCACGAGAAAACTTTCTTTGACAATACCAACTACTACTGGAGAGATACCGACTTCAGACTTGGAAATGAGTTTACATACTTCTATCAGGACTACCACTATAAGGAGGGGGATAACGACCTAGGCTCCAGCGGTGATGCCAGAGATATAAGGCTGAAGAACAAGGATAAGATCTTCAGATACACAGATAAGTTAACCATGGATCTAGGAAACACTCAGACGATCTATACCTTCGACTACAAGAATGTCTATGATGCAGCTGATGAAGAGAGAAAGAAGAATCAGATGATAGGCAACAATGTGGAGTTTAAGATCGATGAGAAGAAATCCCTGGTTCTTCACTATGCAACAGATGAGCATTATACAGATGAAACTGAGTCTGGAAAGAACTACAACGATCTGACAAATAAAACCTATGGAGCAGACTACTATATTGGAAATCATAAGTTTTACTATAAGGGAGAGGAGATAGATTACGATATACGTGATGCTAAGACCTCTCTGAACTCTTCCAGCGTTGATGACGCCAATGAAAGAATCAGTGAAGATATCTACGGATATGAGTATACAAACGGTCTGGATAAGTGGCAGTTTGAATTTATAAGAGGTAAGGATGACAGGTACAATGAGACTCAGGATAAGCAGGAGATAGATACAGATAACAAGATCTACAGCGTGTCCTACCTGAATGGTGGAGATGTAGAGCACTACTACAAGGCTACCTATGAGGAATACAACCAAGATGAGGAAGCCAATAAGCAGTACTCAACAGATGTAGTTTCCTTCAGATATGAGTACAGAGATAAGAGGTTTAGCGAGGAGGATCTAGAAAGGTTTGGTAAGCTGGAGTTTGATAAGCCTACAGATGAACTGAGCCCTGCAGATATAGAGAGGGTTAAGGAGATCCTGAGGGACAGGGAAAAGAAGTCTCTGGACTTCAACCTGCGTAGTATCAGGGATGAGGAGATGAACACTCCTGAATATAAGAGAAGCTTTAAAGTATATCTAATGTTCCAGAGAAACAAAGAGAGATATGAGAGAAGCGGGGATTACTTTAATTCCTTGGAAGAGATTCAGGGAAGATTGTACTACTCCTACAACAGATGTGGAGTGGGATACACCTTTGATCAGGAAGCAGACTGGAAGGGTTATACCCCTGATGGCGGCGGAGACTGGGTAGAAAGTGAAAGGGATCATGAGCTGAGTCTTCATATGAAGTTTGGTAAACCAAGTGAGGGATGGAGATTTAAGACCTTTATAGGAATAAATGAGACTCTGGATGGAAATACAGACAGAACAGCAGACGGACAGAAAACAAGAAGAACCCTTGACAGGATAGGGTTTGAGATAGGTAAGGAGAAGGGGTACTACATGTGGAGTACTGCCTTTACACAGAAATATGTAAGCAGAACAGATGATTATGAGTGGGAAGTTGCATTCCAGTTCACTCTGCTTACATTCCCGAATATGCCGATCTTCGGTGTGGGAGCATCTGACGACGGTGGAGAGGACAGCAGCACATCCTTTGAAACCTACCTGTTTGATGGTGTAAATATAGATGATCTAGATGACTAAAGGTTAGACTAAACTATAATGGAGGAGGGAGCATGAAAAGGGTAATAATTACACTACTTTTAATAGCTTCCTCCTTTTTATATGGAAGGGAAAGCAGTAAAGAGAGAGGTAAAGTTGTAGCTTCAAGGGAGGGATACTATCTCTACTATCCAGACGGGGAAAAGCCCTCTGGGATCTACCCCAGAATAGTGGAGAGAATAAACAGGGATCTGGGAATGAACCTCGTTCTGGAAAGATCGGGAGAGGATATGGGTGAGGAATCCCTTTTGAAGATTGGATGGAAGGGAGAGAAGGGCTGGGAAACAGGGAGATCCCTGCTGGATATGCCCCTCTACTACCATACCTACCCGGATCCCTATATAACTGTAAAGGGACCTGTTTTTGTAGACAGTGATGTGGCCCTACCAGAGGGATCAGAGATAGGTTATATCGATATGGATTATTTTGATAAGAGGGGTATAAGGCAGATATACCTGGAGAAGATCAGGAATGCTAAGGGGCTTCTCAAGGGGGGAATCTTAGAGGGGGTCTTCCTGGAGGAAAACTATGAGCTGGAGTGGGAGTACCTGAGAAAAAATATTCTTCCCATAAGTGTTAAAAAGCATCTCTATATAAAAACTCCTGCGGGAGAGGATGAACTCCGAAGGAGGATAGACAATTATATAGAAAAGGAACTTAAAACCTTTGTTGAAGGCATAGCCTCAGAGGAGAGGAAGAAGTACTACCGTTGGAAGCTGGGACTCACAGAGGCGGAAGTGGGGTACCTGGATGAGAGAAAAAAACTCAACGTCTATATCCCTTTTGTGGATTATCCTCCCTATATAAGCCATGCAAGGGGAGAAGCGGCTGGATATCTGGTAGACTACCTGAAGAGGGTTGAGGAAATCTTAGGGGTAGGAATAAATATTGTAAGGAGTAAAAATCCCCTGGAATCGATCGGAGCTGGCGGAAAAGACAGCATAGATGTGGTCATAGGGAGCAGGTCAAAATATGATGGAAAGGGACTTCTGCGGACGGGAGATTTCTACAAGTTGAAGCTTGGGGTAGTTGGCAGGAGAGGAGCACCAGCAATAACCAATAAAAGGGACCTCGAGGGAAAGAGAATAGCCCTGTATGGAGGTTTTTTCATAAACGGTAAAGAAGGCGGTTCCAAGTTAGAGTATGTAGAGGTTCTCGCTGAAAGTGTAGATGAAGCCCTTGAAAGGGTTGTAAAGGGAGAGGCTGACTATATTCTAGGAGACATCAATATAATAGGAAGATCAATATATGAGAGGGGCCTTCTGGATAAGATGGAGGTAGCGGGGTACCTGGATGAGGAGCTAACCTACAGCATCTATGTGGAGAGGGGTGAGATACTCTTTAAGGAAATTTTAGAGAAACTTCAAAATAAGATGGGGAAGCATGTATACTCAGGGGGAGAGATAGATACCCTGAACCCCCTCTATGTTGAGAAGGACTACACTCCTGTGCTCTATGTTCTTCTTGTATTCATGGTGATCCTCTTTCTCTTTCTGAGGCACTTTAATATAATGAAGAGAGAGATCGCCAGAAGAGAGAGGGTAGAGGTGGAGCTCAGGGAAAAAATAGAGGCAGAGAGGCAGCTCAGAGGTAATATGGAGCTTATATCCATTATTGGAAAGGAGCTGACCTCCAACCTGAACGTGTGGAGAGCCCTTGAAGGTATAGGGCGTCATGTGGAGGAGATGTTTGGTGAATATCTCTTTGGTATCATAGCAAGGGGCCGTCGGGATGACAGCTTCTATTACAGAAGTTTAAATGGATGGAGCGGTAGTGGAGAGTGCCCCGTCCCTGGTGAGGTAGAGGAAGTCTTTGGAAGCGGGGAAGGTATATTTTCTCAGACACCAAAGTTTTTTTTGACGGGGTCCTACACCCTCATACCTCTGAGGGTAGAGGAGAGGTTTATAGGGGTCATGTACTTTGAAGCTAAGAGGATTATGAACCTCCATGAAAGGGAGTTTTTAGAGCAGATGGCTAACTTTATATCCATAGCTGTTTCCAACTCAGATGAGGCAAAAGCTCTGGAAAAGTACGCCATAAGACAGGAGAGGCTAAGGGAAGCCAAGCAGGCGGCTCTCAGCAGGCTTAACCTTCTGGGAAGTATGGGTAAGAAGATGGGGTCCACCTTTGATATCTACTCCATAGGTAGAACGGTCCTCTCCTACTATAAAAAATCCACAAGGGAGACCCCTTTTGGAATTGCTGTGAAAGATATAGATACAGGTGAGATAAAGTATGAGTATATCTATACAGGGGAGAGGGAGCTCCCGGGAAGAGAGGGAGACCTCCTAAGAAGCGGCGTTGTAAGGGAAGTGGTAAAAACTGGAGAACCATTGGTTTTAAGGGGCAGAGAGGAACACCTTAAGAGGCATGAGGAACTAGAGGTGACAGGGATATCTTCGGGAGAGGTGGCTTCCAGCCTCTACTACCCCATCAAGTTTTCTGGAGAGGTTTTGGGACTCATGGTTGTGGAGGGTAAAAACATAAACCTCGTAGACGGAGTGTCTATGGGGGGGATAGAACCCCTTGTGAGCATGCTGGGGATAGCCCTAAATAACTCCCTTAAGGCCAAGGAACTGGAGAGAGCTAAAACTAAGTTTGAAAAACTATCCCTTACAGATGAACTGACAAGACTTCCCAATAGAAGAGCCTTCTATGAAAAGTTTCTACCTCAGTGGGAGAGGGCTATCGAGAAGAAGAGGAACCTGGGAATAGTGATAATCGACCTGGATTATTTTAAACAGGTAAATGACACCTTCGGTCACCTAGAGGGGGACAGGGTGCTAAAGAGGATAAGCAGTATATTGAGGTCCTATGAAAGGTATGGGGACAGAAGCGGCCTCTTTGGTAGGTATGGAGGAGATGAATTTATCGGAGGATTCTCTGGGTATACCTCAAAGGAGCTCTTGGAGGTGGCCGAGGAGATAAGAGAAAAAGCAAGGGAGATAGAGTATCCAGAGGAAGTAGAGGGGTATGGGCACCTTAGCCTCAGTATAGGAGTCTACGTGGGAGACCCATGCAGCTTTAAAGCTCTGAGGGAGTTTATAGGTGAAGCGGACAGGGCCATGTATTCAGCCAAGAAACGAGGACGTAATCAATCTTTTCTTCTGGAATAGGATTGGGTTATGTAAAAAGTTTGACAAACTGAGAAGATTTTGGTAACCTTTTAATAAGATATGTAAGGTAAGGAGAAATAATATGAAC
>CAYSGC010000102.1:0-10364 GCA_964430145.1 uncultured Fusobacteriaceae bacterium
AATTTTATATATCGTATACTTATTGAGTCTTCAAGAGGTCGCATAGCTCAGTTGGGAGAGCACCTGCCTTACAAGCAGGGGGTCACTGGTTCAAGTCCAGTTGTGACCACCATATAATGGGGGTGTAGCTCAGTTGGTTAGAGTGCCTGCCTGTCACGCAGGATGTCGCGAGTTCGAATCTCGTCACTCCCGCCATTAAACTTACAATAAGTAAGATGGAAAACTCAGAAGACTGGTATGCCCAGATAGCTCAGTCGGTAGAGCAGGGGACTGAAAATCCCCGTGTCCGTGGTTCAAATCCGCGTCTGGGCACCATTAAATTTCATACGGCGACATGGCCAAGTGGCTAAGGCAGAGGTCTGCAACACCTTTATCGGCGGTTCGAATCCGCCTGTCGCCTCCATTTAAAATTCAAACAGCTGAAAAGCTGTTTTTTTATTTTTTGTAGATTTTATAGTAAACTTTTCGAAGTCCTTTATAACTAGAGGAAAAATTCAATTTTGATGAATAATAAACATATGGTTTTGGAAAGGTGCTGTTTTTTTATTGAAAAGAAGGGGGAGGAGTAATGAGAGTAATTTTTCTGATGGTGACATTTCTTTTACTGAATGTAGGGATATATGGAAGCGAAGCAACCTATCTAATAGCTGACGGAAGTCTCGGAGCAGATGACATCTACATTACAGGTTTAAAGAGTAACGGAGATATCCTTGAAGGTGGAGATGTGGTTATTGATAGGGTAAAAACCTATAAATACAGTGATGATGTAGAGGTAGGACTCTTTAAGATAAGTATAGCTGACGGAGGTAGCGGTTCAAAGATTGTGGTGGGATATGAGCAGGGGGGAAAGTATATACTTATATCTACAAAGGAAGCAAGGGGAGAGGAGAATATATCGGCTAATTATGATGATGCTACAGGAGCAGAGGACTATCTAGGGTTAATTGATCCCCAAGACTATATAGATGAAAAGATCTTCTATGAGAAATCTCCCTATGAACGTTTTCCAGGGTATGAGGTGGATGAAGGAAGGATTATTATGGGGGTGAGAATAGGAGACGCGGAAATAGAGGACGAAGAAAGGACGGAGCCCAGTAATATAGTGGAGAAGCTTTTTACGGAGGAGAAATTAGGGAAAAAAGTTAATATAGAGGCGGGAATAAATCCTAACAACAGTACCGATGAATTCTTAGTGAGAGACAGCACTGGAAAGACTTTAATCTCTATGAAGAAGGAAAGTGGAATAGACTACATAGTTGTAGGAGATAACTCTTATGGATTAAAGAATAATAAATCGGATTTAAATGAAGACGATGAGATAAGTGTATCTGAAGATGAGTTGAAATTAAATAACAGTAATATTTTAGAGGGGGAAGCTCCCTTTGAGATAACCATAAGAATAAAAAAGAAACTTACAAGAAGCAATGATAATTCTGTGGTTGAAATTGATGATAAAGTGATTCCTTTTTCAGGAGATACGAAAAATTATAATCTTTCAGGTGTAGATAGTTTTAAGTTGATCTATTCCGGTAAGGGGAATGGCTTTGACTTTACAATAGACAATGATGGTGGTGATAATGAAAGTGTTGTTATAGAAGGGGAGGGAGATATCAAGGAGGCAGATGTTGTATATGTGATAGAGGGAGTAGGAACCAAGTATGAGGGAAGCGTACAGATGAGCTCGGAAAGCGAGGGAAGCGGCAGGCAGAGGGTAAGTAATGTTAATATTGAAGTATTAGTAAATGATAAGGGTGGACTTGAAATTGAGAGTATATCGGAATAGATGTTGTAAGAAAAAGAAGAAAAAAAACATTTATTGGAGGAAATCAAGAAAGCCTGAAGAAATTATAAATTAGGGTTAAAAAACAAATGAATGATTTACAGGGGGATGAATTTTTTAGTCTGAAAATTTGATGTTAGTATGAGGAGGAAGCTATGAGAAAAAAAGTTTTTTTTATTGCCTCTCTGATCTTATCCCTGGCATCCTTTGGTGAGGAAAGAACAGCATATATTCTGGTACCGTCAAGCCTTGCCCTTGAAGACATAAAGGTAACGGGGATAGTAAAGGACGGAACAACTGAGACGAATATTCTAAAGGAGGTAACAGCTGAAGGGGAAGAATTGCTTACCCTGGATACACTCAGAGACAGTGAGGAGATAGGAGTAGTAGTGCAGGATTCAACGATGCCTTCCTATGGGGATACAAAGTATGTAGAGGTGGTAGTAGCCAATATAGAGGGAGAGGATGACGTTAAGTTTGCCATGGGATATCCGCTGGAAGGAAGAGAGATCCCTACCTATACCTATATCGCCAGTTCAGATGTAAAGGATAATACCACAATAGACACAAACTTTCACGATGAATCTGTAATGACAATGGATGTAATTGATGCAGCAGATTTTACCTATGATACCTTTCCGGGATATGAGCTGACAGATGATGTAAGGATATCTGGATTTGTTGTGGGAGAGGAGGAGATGGACAGCGCAGCCCTTCCGAGTAATATAGTGGATCTTTACAGTAAAAACGGTGAACTGGAGGATGCCATAAACAAGGTATTAGGAGGAGCAGCGATTAATCCTACCAACTCAAATCAAAACAGTGAATTTGAGCTGTGGGCTGTTGAAACAGATGAGTATGGAAATGTAATACCTACGTATGATGATAACGGAGAGATAATATACAGAGTGAACCAGGACGGAAGTTATGCTCTGGATGCAGATGGAAACAAGATTCCTGAAGGTAACAGGGTGCTGCTTTTTACAAGTATGGATAGTGGTGAAAACCCTATTTATATAGACCTTAGGAGTGTAAATGACGGTGACATAGAGGCGGGAGAGCAGTTCTATCCTTCGAATGATTACCCAGCTCCATATGATTATTTAGTTTTTGATATAGATGTAAGGTTTAAAAATGCCCAGGGAGAGACTATAAACATAAATAATGAGAATGTACCTATAGGATTGGGAAGTGGAGCCGATAAGTATAAGTGGCAGTTTTACAATATGGAGGATGTAACCCTTACATTTTACGGTGGAAATAATATTTACTTTAACTTTAAAGGGGACAGCGTAGGAATAATACCTCCAGATGGTTCGGATCCAAGCGATATACCACTGCCAGTGGCAGAGGAGCTATATGTTATAGAGGATACCGGAGAGTTTCAGGAGAGGGAGGCAGAGCTCATATCCAAGTATCAAGGAGTGGTGCGTAAAAGAACTACCAATGTTAAGATGAAGGTGCTGACAGAAAGTGGAAGTACAGAAAAGAACTTTGAGATAGAGACTATAGAGGAGTAGGAGACAAAAAGAGGGATCTTAAGATCCCTCTTTTGTTATTAAAGAAAGCATGGAATTTATAAGAAATATACGTGAAGTAATTAGTGTTCCAGCTGATTATTAGGATGCAACGTCACGTTGCTTTTTAGTCGATGGCTTCAATTATAAAGGATTCGATGTTTCTACCTGAGATGGTAACTATGGAACTGGATTTGATAGCGGTAAAGGATTCGACTACCTGTATTCTAAAGTCTGACTGAGGGATGAGTGTAGTTGTCCCCTGAACGACATCCTTTAGGCGGATGGACTTTTCATAGGTAGATGTAAAGGTGTAGGGGGCTCCATTATCTGGAAGAACTGAGGTATCTGAAAGATCGATAGAAGAAGTGGTAAGGCGATATCCCCCAAGACTTATACCGCTTCCTGCAAGGGATGGATCCCATAGGGGAATAAGCTTATCCGGAATCCCTGCTGACTGCCACATTCTGTTGACCGCTTTACCATCTGATATTTCTTCTCCCAGTATAAGCTTCTGCCCAGCTACGGTACCAGCTGTGTAATCCCATTGGGAGGAGAAGTAATCTATAAAGTTGTTTAGCTGGATTCCTGCATACTTCTCTCCAGATTTATAGAAGCCAGTGGAAAGGTCCAGGTAGAAAAAGTTCCCGTCGGTTTGGGTGTACGTATTATTATTGAAGTTTCCAGAGATTGAAGGGTGGGCTCCGCTATAGAGAAAACCGTTACGAACAAAATTTTCTGCTATTAAAAGCTCCTGGTACCCCAGACTGGAAGCGATATCTATATTATTGGTCGTTACTTCTCCCTGAACTTTAACTCCAGCTCTCTGTGCCTTCTTTTGTGTAAGAAAGTATGTATTTAACGAGATGGCAAGAAAAAATGTAAGCATTAGAATTGAGAAGACCAGGGCAGAACCTTTTTTCTTCATAGTTTACCTCCTAGCTATTGAATGTCGATACGGGTAGAGGCTGAGCTTCTGAGGGAATCTCTCAACTTTCCCTCAAGGTCGCTTATATTCAGATCGATATAGTAGACTACAATTCCCTCCTGAAGTTTAAAGGTTGCACTTTCTACACCATCCATAAGGGTCTCGTTGGTCCCATCGAAGCCTACCCTGTATTTAAGCTTGCTGTCATCAAAGATAAAAAAGTTAAATTCCGGATCACCAGAGGAGTCGGGGACTTCTAAAAATAGTACACTTCCCTCGGTACCATCAGCCATCTTGTTAGTGCTGCTGAAAAAATCTGAAGCAGTGGTGGCAGCATCGGTATTGTAATTAAAGGAGGAGTAGATCCCCACATAGGTTGACAGGGGATTGGCGATCCCCCCAGATACAATATTGGTTTTCTTGGCAGACCGAATTTTCTTCTGAATGAAATCACTGATATTTGAAAACTCCCTGTCGATCTGTTTTTGAGTTTTAACACGAGTTTTAACCCTTCCAAAGGTATTTACAAGAGGTTTAGCCAAAAGAAAGACAACACCTATGAGGGCTACAGTGATGATGCTTTCAATGAGTGTCATTCCGTTTTTTTTCATAGAGACCTCCTAGTGGTTAAAGTTTTCCAGCGGAACAAGAACGAAGTTCTGACTGTAGGATTTGGAAGAGGTATCTGTGGGATCACTTTTTGTGGTATAGCTAAGGGAGACCCTTCCAAAAATTAATTTATCTGAGATGAGTCCGTTGTCCCCGATAATTATCCCTGAGGTGTTGGCTGCAGTGAGGGGATTGATATAGGCAGTATCATCAACACCTGCATACTGAAGGTAGAGGTCGCTCTGCTGCATGGAAACATTTAGTT
This sequence comes from uncultured Fusobacteriaceae bacterium, assembly GCA_964430145.1. Classification (GTDB taxonomy): domain Bacteria; phylum Fusobacteriota; class Fusobacteriia; order Fusobacteriales; family Fusobacteriaceae; genus Propionigenium. The sequence continues at coordinate 5,100 of CAYSGC010000102.1, forward strand.
CGGCACCCTCTAGATCGACTCCCAGACTGTTTATCAAGAAGAGAGCATCTGGGGATGTTGTGCCGGTGTTGAAATTTTGACCAAAAAAATGATACTCAAAACTCTCATCTGTTGCTCCCGGTATGCTTCCATCGGCATTTACCACAACATATGCAGACTCAGAGTCATCATACCCCAACCTATAGGTGGCGGAGAAGATGTCGTCGACATCCCATGTGATATTAGAGGTTTTAGGTGAGGCACTTACACCATCTAAAAGAGCAGAGTATCCCCTTGATTTTATATAATTTATAACGGTAGTTACGATCTTGGCCCTCTCTTCTATCTCTGAAGCTCTCTTGAGACCTCTCAGAGAGTTAAGGGTGAGGTAGATGACCGGAATGATAGCAATAAGAAATATGGTAATAGCAACTACAATTTCAATAAAAGTTGTTCCCTTCTTCTTCATAAAACACCACCTAAAAATTTAGTCATGTATCTAATTTTTTAAAATATTTGTCAGTTAAATAAAATTTACTCGAAAGGTCCCTTGAATCCTCTAATTTAAAGTTCAAAGTTTGGGATAGGAATTAAAGAGGAATAAACTGAATTGGGGTGAATATCCCTATTAAGGATTTCATTTATTAGATATTGAAAGTTGAAAAAGATTCTACTGATTAGAAAATTTTAAAATATCAGGGGTGAGGAGTTATGAGGAAGGGAGTTACCTTAATTGAATTGGTAGTAGTAGTGGCAATAGCAGCTATTTTAATATCTACGGCTTCACTATCGATTTCTAAAGTAAAGGAAAGAAGAGCACTAGAAAAGGCTAAATCTGAAATTAGTGAAACAATAAGTAATTATGCTGACAGGTCATTTCACCAAAATGAATACTATGAGATAGAAATAAATAATCAGTTAAAAAACCTGGCAGTGTGGGAGGTCAGCAGGAAAGCTGAAAATGATAACGATGATGATTATAAATTAGATAAAGATATTGACTCAATGGTAGAGAAGGTAGAGTTACCTGTGAGTTTGAATTATTCTACCTCACCAGATGGAGTAATAAATATCTCAACTTGGATACCATCAGAACCAGTAGTAGAAATAAATACAGTTCCAATACTAGATAGTGGTCTAGTTCAATATTGTGAGGTAGAAGTAATAAAAAATAAAGAATCTAAAACAATGAAAGTAAACTTAAAATAAAAAAAATATAAACCGGAGGGAGACTATGTTAGATGCACTTTTGAAGTATGTAAGCGACGAGAAGGGCTCGGATCTGCACCTAAAGGTGGGAAGCAGACCGATAATGAGAAGGAATACAAAGCTATTTTACATAGGGAATACAAATACAGTTACAGATGAGGAGATGAATAAGGTGCTGGATGCTCTCCTGACGGAGTATGGAAGGGAGCAGCTGGAGGAAAAGTTCAGTTTCGACCTTTCCTATGAGATAGAGGATGAATCTAGGTTCAGGGTAAATATATCCCGGGATGGCAAGAGTTATCTCTTAGTTGCCAGGGTGATTCCATGTGATATTCCGCCTATGGAGTCTCTAAGGCTGCCTCATTTATTAAAGAAGATAGTAGATATGAGGGACGGGATAGTTCTTGTGACCGGGGCAACGGGAAACGGAAAGTCAACAACAGTGGCTTCCATGCTTAACTACCTGAATAAGAGTCTGAATAAGAGGATCTATACCTTGGAGGATCCTATAGAGTACAGGTTTAAGGATGAAAAATCCATAGTAAGCCAGAGGGAGCTAGGGAAGGATATTGTTTCCTTCGACTCTGCACTGAAGTATGTACTGCGTCAGGATCCAGATATAATATTTGTAGGTGAGATGAGAGACAAGGAGACGATAAAGGCAGCTATAAGGGCAGCTGAAACCGGGCACCTTGTTATATCTACAATACATACAAGGAATACATCACAGACAATAGACAGGATAGTGGATATGTTTCCAAAGGAGGAGCAGGGACAGGTAAGGGTAGAGCTGGCACACCTGCTGCAGATGATAATGTCACAGCAGCTAATGCCAAGTGACAAAGCTAAGGGGATGGCACTGGCATATGAACTTCTTATCTGTACACCGGCAGTATCCAACTTGATAAGAGAGGGAAAGACCCATCAGATACAGTCGATCCTGGAAACTGGAGGAAAGTATGGAATGAAAACCTTTGAGTCCTCTCTGGATGATTTGTATAAATCCGGTTATATCTCCAAGGAGGAGATGACCATGAGGATTAATGCTCAGGCTATCTATAAGGAAAATGAATAGAGGTAGGCCTGTAAGGGGTGAGTCTTTAAAAAAGGAAAATCTTCATTCTTTAGAAGCACTATAATGGAGAAAAGTAACGGAAGCTAGAGTTTGGAGGGGTTGCACATGGTAGTGATGCGGAGACAGGGACTTATAGGACAGAAGCTCATAGAGAAGGGACTTATAGATGAGGGGACCCTGGAATTAATAATAGACAAGCAGAAGAAGACAGGAGACAAGATAGTTGAGCTCCTAGTGAAGGAGGGTTACATAACTCCAGAGGACGGTATAAATGTTGTGGCGGAGCACATAGGGGTAAAGGGGAAGATCCTGACTCTCAAAGAGATCAAGATGGATGCCTTTGAAACCCTGCCAGAGGCCTTTATGAAGAAGAATGTGATTCTTCCCTACAGCAAGTCCGGAAATAAGCTGAACGTTGTTATGGCTGAGCCTAACAGCCTTTATCTGGTAGATGAAGTACAGATGAAGACGGGCTATTCCATAAGACCGCACTTCTGTACCAAGGATATTATACTCAAGAGTATAGAGGAGATATCTGAGCTGAGGTCCAAGAACTCAACTAAACAGGTGGAGTCTATTCTGGATGAGCTGAACAAGTCCGGGGAGGACGAGATAGAGTTTCAGTCGGCAGCAGCTGTAGAGGATATAGAGAGAAGTTTCGGCAGCGAGAATGCCCTTATCGTCAGGGGGGTAAATGCCATGATAGCCAAGGCCATCAAGATGAAGGCCAGTGATATTCATGTGGAGCCCTATGAGAAGGATATCAGGATAAGATATAGGGTGGACGGGATATTGATTGAAGTAAAGAAGATGCCGAAGATCCTTATAAACGGACTTCTTTCGCGGATAAAGATAATGGCCAGCCTGGATATAGCAGAAAGAAGGCTTCCTCAGGACGGAAGGTTCAGGATAAAACTAGCAGGAAGATACGTGGACTTCCGTGTATCCACAATGCCAACAGTATACGGAGAGAAGGCGGTACTGAGGATTCTTGACAGAAGCAGCGTAAACTTGAATCTCACTACACTGGGATTTGATGAGGAAGCACTGGAGAAACTGAATAAATGTATAAGAAGTCCCTATGGGATAATTCTTGTAACGGGGCCTACTGGAAGTGGAAAATCCACAACTCTCTACTCGGTTCTCAATGTACTGAATACCCCGGAAGTTAATATATCCACAGCTGAGGATCCCGTGGAGTATGAGCTAGGAGGAATAAACCAGGTGCATTGTAAGAGTGAAATCGGACTGACCTTTGCCTCAGCTCTGAGAAGTTTTCTGAGGCAGGACCCGGATATAATAATGGTGGGGGAGATAAGGGACGGAGAGACCTCTGAGATAGCTATAAAGGCTGCTCTGACAGGTCACCTGGTATTTTCCACCCTCCACACCAACGATGCTCCAAGTTCCATTCACAGGCTTATAAATATGGGAGTAGAACCATTTATGATCTCAGCCTCCCTTCTTATGGTACAGGCACAGAGGCTGGTAAGAAGGGTATGCCCTCACTGCAAGGGAGAGGATGAGATGGCGGAGAAGCTCTTGAAGGCACTGGGAATAGGTAGGGAGGAGCACAGAGAGACTAAGTTTTATATGGGAAGAGGCTGTGAACACTGTAATGGTACCGGATATAAGGGCAGAGCAGCAATCTATGAGATGATGGTGATAAGCGAAGAGATAAAGGAACTGATATCCAAGAGGGCGACAACACTGGAGATAGCCAAAAAAGCCAAGGAGCAGGGGATGAAGACCCTGAGGGAATCCGGTATGGAGAAGGCTGTCCTGGGAGAAACAAGCCTTGAAGAGGTGCTAAGAGTAACGCTGATATAGGAGGTGAGCAGGGTGGCAACCTTTAAGTATGTGGCAAAGGATGTAAAGGGTAAAAAGCTAAAGGGAGTAAGAGATGCCGGAGGCGAGAACGAGCTGAAGGCTATATTGAAGAGGGAAAAACTGCTACTCATAAAGGCTAAGGAGCTGGATGAGAAGAGGGGAAAAAAGGAAAGGTTTAAGATAGTTAGGCCTAAGGATATAGCTATTGTGACCAGGGAGCTGGCAGCTATGCTAGATGGTGGAGTTAGTTTGCTGAGGTCTGTAACGATACTCTCTACCCAGGATAAGAAGCCCGGGGTAAAGAAGGCTTTGAGGGCCATAAAGGACGATATCACAGCGGGATATCCCTTTTCCTATGCATTGTCAAAGCACCCTAAGTACTTTGACAGTCTCTATATAAGCATGGTGAAGTCCGGGGAGGAATCGGGTAACCTGGACGTGGTAATGAACAGAATAGCAAAATCCCTTGAAAAAGCCGAGGAGATAAAGGGAAAGGTAAAGGGAGCCCTTATCTATCCTTCAGTGGTACTGAGTCTAACCATGGCTGTAATATTTTTACTTGTAGCCTTTGTACTCCCAACCTTTGTATCCATATTTGAGGATACGGGAGCAGAGATACCTCCTCTTACAGCAGCAGTGATAGCCTTCAGCTTATGGTCCAATAAAAACTGGTACTGGGTGATAGTTGGGATAGTTGCTCTTGCATTTGTCATTAAGAAGGTTATAAAAACCGAGAAGGGGAAGAGGATATACAATAAGCTTCAGATGAGGCTTCCCCTCTTTGGTAATGTAATCAGAAAGGCCATAAATGCAAGGTTTACTAGGGTGATGGCTACATTACTTGAAAGTGGAGTTCCCATACTTAAGGCTTTTGAGATCGTGGCAGATGCTGTTGGAAACGTTATAGTGGGAGAAGCCATACTCGGAGTAAAGAGGGAGGTGGAGGCAGGGGAAACAATATCCAAACCTCTGGAAAAAAGCGGAGTGTTTCCGGCTATGGTGGTAAATATGATAGATGTAGGAGAGGAGAGCGGAAACCTAGTGGAGATGCTCAATAAGGTGGCGGACTTCAACGAGAGAGAGCTGGAGCAGGCCATAAGGGATATGCTGGCCATGTTTGAACCTGTGGTAATCCTTATACTGGGAGTTGTAGTAGGGACGCTGGTTGTGGC
>CAYSGC010000103.1:0-2651 GCA_964430145.1 uncultured Fusobacteriaceae bacterium
AAGGGAAGGCTGGAGACGGGCTATGATGCAGATATAATCATAGTGGATATGGAGAGAAAGTATACCCTTAAAGATGAGGAGATAGTTTCAAGGTGCGGATGGACCCCCTTTGACGGAAGAGAGGTCAGTGGAAGGATCGAGACCACAGTGGTAAACGGAAATGTAATCTATAGTGCAGACAAGAAAGAGAAGTTTAATAAAATTAATGGAAGGGAAGTGGAGATAAATGGATAGAGCGAAGAGAGTAGCATCAGTATTATTAGAGACAGAGGCAGTAAGACTAAATGTAGCGGAGCCATTCACATTTGTATCGGGGATCAAGAGCCCGATCTACTGTGACAACAGAAAGGTTATCGGATACCCTGAGGGAAGAGGAGCTGTAGTAGAGGGGTTTGTAGAGCTCCTTGCAGACAAGGAGTACGATGTACTTGCAGGAACAGCAACAGCAGGAATCCCTTGGGCAGCATTTGTAGCAGACAGACTGAATGTACCTATGGCATATATCAGATCGGCTAAGAAGGCACACGGAGCTGGAAACCAGATAGAGGGAGCAGACCTAAAGGGGAAGAGAGTTGTAGTAATAGAGGATCTTATCTCAACTGGAGGAAGCTCGATCAAGGCAGTGGAAGCAGCTAGAGAGGCTGGATCAGAGTCTGTAGAGGTAGTGGCGATCTTCTCATATGAGTTTGAGAAGGCTCATAAGGCATTTGATGAGGCAAATTGTCCATGGGTAACTCTGTCAAACTTCTCACACCTGATCGGTCTAGCAACTGAGAAGGAGTATCTGAAATCAGATGAGGCTGAAACAGCTCTTAAGTGGAACAAGGCACCATCTGAGTGGGGAAGATAGAAAAAACCTTAGCTTAGAGATTAAAGAAATAAACTTTGGGGAAAAGAAAAGGCAGAGGTAGGCTCGCAATGGAGCCTACCTCTCTTTTAATCTTAAACTTTCTTTCTTCTGTAGAGGTTTAATCAGAAGTACCTCAGGATAAGGTAGATAAGGCTGAGAATTGTAGACTGAAGAGTTACTACAACTCCATATCTGAAAAACTTCATAAAGCTTATAGGGGTGCCCGCCTTTTCAGCCATGCTGGCGCCAACCACATTGGCAGCTGACCCAATAAGGGTCATATTTCCACCGAAGCAAGCTCCCATAGAGAGAGCCCACCATAAGGGGTCGGTATTTCCAGGAAGGTGGGTGGTAAGCTCTCCCAAGACCTTTACAAAGGAGATTGTATAGGGAATAGCTCCCAGAATGGGCGCAAGGGCTGTGGATGAGAGGACTGTAAATATAGCTGTATACTTTATATTTCCTCTGGTGAGTTTGACTATTTCCATACCGACACTACTGATTATCCCTGTGGCAGCAAGGGCATCCACTATGATAAACAGACCGGCAAAGAAGAATAGGGTTGGCCACTCAATCTGACTATAGATATGCTCAGGATCTTTTTTAGTGATGAGGACAAGAGCAACAGCTCCAGAGATTGAGATCACTGCCAGCCCAAAATGGGTAAAAACATTTGTAATAAAGCCTATAATCACAAGGGAAAAGACCGTAAGGGATTTATTCAGAAGAACTCTGTCCTTGATTACTCTGTCTGCATCCATCTCCATAACTTTAGCCTTGAGTACTCTGGAGACCACCAATTTTTTACGGAAAAAAAAGATCATAGTAAGGATGAACACTATCATATTAATAATAACTAGGGGACCCATATTTGACAGAAAATCATTGAAACCAAAGTCAGCCTTACTTCCTATAATAAGGTTTGGAGGGTCACCTACAAGGGTAGCAGCCCCCCCAAGATTAACTGCAAATATCTCCGTAAGCAGAAAGGGCAGGGAATCAATCTTTAACTCCTCTGCTATAAGTATAGATATGGGAAATATCAAGAGTATTGTAGTCACATTATCCAGAAAAGCAGATGCACCGGCAGATGCTATTCCCAGAAGCACCATTATTTTTACAGGTTCTCCCCTGGCGACCTGAGCCATTTTTATGGCGACCCATTGAAATATACCGGTTTCCGACATGATGTTTACGATTATCATGAGTCCCATGAGAAGAAATATTATCTCAAGGTTTATTCCTATGGCGTGAAGAGCTTCGTGTTCATCGATTATTCTAAAAAAAACTACAGCTGCTCCTCCTATTACAGCAGCTACAGATCTCGGGATCTTTTCTGTGATGATAAAATAGAATGTTGTGATAAAAATAATGAGAGCTGTAATTAAACTGAAATCCATTATAAGCTTCCTTTCCTTCCTTTTTAAATATGAAGAACTTTTTTAATGATGTCCGATCTCTGAATCATCCCAAAGTAATGGCCATTTTCTACAACGTAGAGCCTTGTTTTTCCCTTATTAACCATGAGGAAGCAGATCTCCATAATAGATTCCTTCCGGTCAACGATTAAAACATCTTTTCTTCTGTAGAGCTCCTCTATAGTTGCAGTTTTTTCATTGATCAGATACTCTTCAAAGGGTTCTCCCACTGTGAGGAAGCTGAGGTCCTGCATTACAGAGGTGTACTTTGGCATTCCAAACTCGATGAGCTCCCTCTCTGTGATCTCTCCCAGGAACCTGCCATTTTCTCCCACAACAGGAAGGCCGGCTCTTCCCTCTATAATAAGCCTCTTGGCAACCTC
>CAYSGC010000103.1:2751-10267 GCA_964430145.1 uncultured Fusobacteriaceae bacterium
GAGTGATCTACTACCTCTATAGCAGTAATCTTATCTCCATCTCTTGTTACTTCCACAATGATATCCCCATTGTATCCCTCTCCGCTTCCTGTAGTTGTATTAGCCATTAGCGCAGTTCCTAAAGTAAGTGCTGCTATAGCGACGATTAGCTTTTTCATATCTTCCTCCCAGATTCTCTTTTCAAGAGACTACCCCATTGACGAGCAGAGTAATGAAGCAGTTCTCTTACCAGACACTTTATCATATATTGTTACGAAACTCAACTATTTAAGGGAAGAAAATAACTAGGTTCTTTCTGGAAACCCAGGGTAAGTGCCAGTGAAGAGTAGAGGCAGGAGCCTTTCTCAAGATTACATTAAATTAATCCACTTCCCTTCCCCTGGTGGCATCCAATATCTTAAACCACTGCCTCCTGTTCAGGGGTAGATCATGGGCCTTTAGAGATCCCTTTAATCTGCTGAAGTTTCCAGTACCCACCACAGGAATGATACCAGCAGGGTGGGTCAGAAGCCATGCATATATAACCTGATCTATTCCGTCAGCACCAATCTCTGCCCTTACCTCCTCTAAGGCCTCCCTCAGCCTGATGGCTTTAAGGCTCTGAGATCTAAAGATCTCTCCTCCACCAAGGGGGGACCACGCCATTGGTTTAATTCTGTTTTTTAGTGCAGAGTCTACAGTTCCATTTTCAAAGTTCTCTACATTCCATGGAGAGAGCTCTGCCTGGTTTGTAACAAGTTTTTCATCCACATAGGACTGAAGCATATCAAAGTGATGGGGAAGAAAGTTGGATACACCAAAGTTCTTAACCTTCCCCTCCCTTTTTAGGTGGCTGAAGGCAGAGGCAACCTCCTCTGGATCCATTAAAAAATCAGGCCTGTGTATAAGGAGAAGGTCGATATGATCGGTTCCGAAGTTCTTCAGGGATCTTTCTACGGAGCTTATGATGTGTCCCCTGCTGGTGTCGTAGTAGTGGCCGTCATTATCAGGTCTCATTTCAGACTTAAAGGTTATCCCGCACTTGGTTATTATCTCCATTCCCTCCCTGAGAGATGGGTCCAGAGCCAGAGCTCTTCCAAAGAGCTCCTCACAGGTATAGTTTCCATAGATATCAGCATGATCAAAGGTGGTTACTCCTATCTCCATAGATCTTTTAATGAAATCTAGGAGCTCCCTGTCTGAGAGCTTCCAGGTATCTAACCTCCAGTGTCCGTGTACCACCCTTGATATTTCAAGATCCCTTCCAAGCTTTACTTTTTTCATCTCACTCCCCCTTAAAGTTTATTTGTTGAACTTAGCCAGCAGATCTCCCAAGTTTGTAACAGCGTCCTCCTGGTCGCTGTACTCCTTGATAAGTCTCTTGTTCATTCCCCTCTCCCTCTTGGATACGGAGAGACCACAGTCGTTATTCTTTCTCTTCTCATCCCGATATCCGCACTTTCTATCCTGGCATACAAGGATGGCTCTTCCCTTCTTATCCTTGACGCTGAGCATAGGCTTGCCACACATCGGACACTTTTCCTTGGTAACATTGTCGTGCTTAAAGTCCTTGGTATCAGCCTTAACCACTCCCACAAGCTCTATGGCGTTCTCTCTGATATCTTTCATAAAGGCATCCCTCTTCTCCTTTCCCCTAGAGATCTCCTCCAGCCTCTTCTCCCACTTGGCTGTAAGCTCAGGGGACCTGAGGGCTGCAGGAACCATCTCTATAAGCTGCGTCCCCTTGGATGTAGGGATAAGGGTCTTTCCGTTTCTCTCCACATAGAATGACCCGATGAGTTTTTCTATTATCTCAGCTCTGGTTGCGGGGGTTCCCAGGCCTCCCTGGGAAAGGATGGCCTTGGCATCCCTCTCCTCCACATACCTTCCGGGGTTTTCCATGGCAGAGAGAAGGGTTCCTTCTGTAAACCTCTTGGGAGGATTTGTTCTTCCCTTCTCTCTTTTTATGCTTTTAACCTCAAGGGTATCACCTACCTTAGGAGGGATGAGATTCTGCTCAGGCAGGGTCTCATCCTCCTGGTCGCTACCTCCCTCGCTTCCAAGGACCTTCTTCCAGCCCAGCTCCTCAACAGCTCTACCTCTGGATATAAACTCGCTTCCCTCTATCTCAGTAATTATAGTAAGCTCCCTGTATAGTGCAGGTGGCAGGAGGACAGCCAGGAACCTCCTTACAACTAGATCATAGATCCTCTTCTCATCAAAGGTAAGTTTAGAGACAATAGGTTTCTCCTCTGTGGGGATGATGGCGTGGTGATCGGAAACCTTTTTATCGTCCACTACACTCTTTCCGAGCTTGATGGACTTCTTAGCTATCTCTGAGGCCAGTTTTCCGTGGGAGGTCCCCTCAAGGGCTTTCAGCCTGTCCTTTATAGTTTCCACCATGTCTGTTGTGATATATCTGGAATCCGTTCTGGGATATGTAAGGACCTTGTGCCTTTCATATAGGTTCTGCATATATCCCAGAGTTTTTTTCGCCGAGTAACCAAACCTCTTGTTGGCCTCTCTCTGAAGTTCAGTAAGGTCGTAGAGTTTAGGAGCGTACTCTTTTTTGCTCTTCTCCTCTACCTTTACCACACGGGCTTTTTTCCCCTCTAATCTCTCCATGATCTCTGAAGCAGTATTGTCGCTGAAGATTCTGGTACTCTTATTTTTTTTACCTCTCCAGTGGCCGAAGAACCCTTCAAACTGGCATCTGATCTGGTAGTAGCTCTTAGGAACAAAGTTTTTAATCTCCTCCTCCCTCTCCACCAGCATGGCAAGGGTAGGGGTCTGAACCCTTCCTGCACTGAGCTGCACATCATACTTACATGTGAGGGCTCTGGTTACATTTAATCCGATGAGCCAGTCGGCTTCTGCTCTGGAGACAGCAGCCTCATAGAGCTTTTGGTACTCTCTTCCATCCTTGAGGTTTTTAAATCCCTCTGTTATGGCTTTATCCGTCTGAGAGGAAATCCACAGCCTCTTGATCTTTCCCCTGTAGCCTGCCAGGAGCAGAGCCCATCTGGCAACCAGCTCTCCCTCTCTACCAGCATCTGTGGCTATTATAAACTCCTTGATATCCGTTCTTTTGCTTAGGAAGGTAAGGGTTTTCAGCTGATGGGAGGTCTTCTTCAGCCTTTTAACCTTAAGTTTTTCCGGCAGCATGGGAAGGTCTGCCATGTTCCAGTTCTTATACCTGGCATCGTAGTCCCCGGGCTCCCAGAGGGTAGCCAGGTGTCCCAGCGCCCAGGTGATGATATAGTCCCTTCCCTCAAAATATCCCTTATTAGCTTTATTGCACTTTAATACCCTGGCCATATCCTTGGCAACACTGGGCTTTTCAGCAAGTATCAATGATTTCATATGAGTCTCTCCTCTAATCCTGTAAGTTAACTGCACTCCTTTTGGTAGTTGGAATACAGGTAGTTGTCGGTAAATCCCCTCAGATCACATTAATCTGGAGGTCTTAATTATACCCTATCTTCCATGGATTGTACATTTTATCCAGGGAACTTTACCCCAAGGGTGTCGCGGCGCTACCAAGAAAAAAGCACCCTCAGGTAAGGGTGCTCCAAATAACTATGCATTTTTAACTTCTGTTTTCAGCTTATCCTTATCGTCCTTGAAGTTTATCATCTTGATAGCCACTCCAATAGCCAGGAACATAGCCAGTCCCCCATAGTAGAGCTTGATGGTGTCCAGCTGCTCGCTCAGAGGAAGGTTCAGGTTGTACCCCGAGAAGATGATGGCTACTATGTTGAGGATTGTTATTCCTGCTCCTACAGCATATGCCACTCCATTGTTTTTACTTATCTGGAATGGAGAGATACACCCCTTTCTTCTGAAGTTGATGTAGGCTATCCCCAGGAAGAAATAGGGCAGGATAAATGACATGGTAGACATATCATAGATCTTGTAGTAGAGATCCCCTGCTGATTTTCCTCCAAAGGTAGTTATAAGGATAAAGAGGAATGAGAGTACCGTCTGAAATATAAGGGCATTTTTGAGGATACCTCCCTCTGTTTTTTCCGTCATCCATGACGGGAAGGTCCCCTCGGGAGCCTCACTGAATACTGCCTTGGAAAGAGCCATAGACCACAGTACAAGGGCTACAAGGGTAATAAGGGTGTAGGCAAAACCTATCATCTTTACAAACCAGATTCCCAGGCCAAAGGAGTTCCCCATGAAAGCATATCCGCTGATCACAGCATTTACCAGGGAGATATGAGAGAAGTCCTCTGTGGTTCCGTAGGCAGCTATGGAGATTATCCCCAGAACATAGAGGGACCCAATGAGAAGGGCTGAGAGAAGCAGTCCCCTTGCAAAATCCCTCTCGGGTTTCTCCACTCTGTCCACATAGGTACCAACCATCTCGGAACCTCCATAGGCAAAGATAATCCACGCAAAGGTACTGAGGATATTTCCAATGCTCTCCTTGGTATTCATAGGGAGCATGAGGGAGTCCACAGTGAGCTCCGTAGCAGGAGTTCCCAAGAACCCCAGATACATTCCTATACCTCCCACAAGGAAGATCCCCGCAACAAATAGAGAGAGAGAGCCCGTAATCGTGGAAACCTTGTTAAAGCTCTTTTCATATTTAAGCCCTATAAGAAGAGCTCCCAACAGTGCCAGAGCCGAAAGGATAGCCATGGGGATATCTCCTATATTGGCATCTCCTGTAAAGGCAAAGGAGAGGTATGTAGGTACTCTAGATGCCAGGGTAGGAAGATAAAAGATATTTGCCACAAAGTAGGACCACAGGGCAAAGTAAGCTATATTACTTCCAAGGCCTATATCGATCCACGAGTAGATCCCCCCCGTACGATCCTTGGCATAGGATGCAAACTCCGACATAATAAGACACATAGGGAGAAAATAGATAACAGCTCCCAGTATAAACATGGAAGTGGAGCCAGTTCCCGTAGCCTTGAAGTTGTTGGCGATATTTCCAAAACCAAAAACACCAACAAATATTATCATTACCATGGCGGTAATGGATAGGTACTTCTTTTCCTTCATAAAAATCCTCCAGATCAAAAAAGACACCAGAAGCGGTGTCTTATAATTAATCGCAGAAACAATTAAGATATAATCACCGATAGCTCCCCATAAATGAGAGTCATACGGATCTTCTCCCCTATGACCAGAAGTTTTCCCTGTGGGAGGTCCCCTCTTCGGCAGTAAATCCTTTTATATATTATCCTCGTTTCCACAAACTCCAATATATTACTTATATTTACCGCAGCCTCTATCTAGTTCTTTTCACAAAATTTTAAATTACGACGCATTATACCACCAATATAGTACTTTGTAAACTTTTTGTTTAGATTACAGTCTCGATAAGAGGGGTAAAAGAAGCGATATATGGAAAAATCACAGGAATTGGGATTTTCAGGAGAGAAAAAGAGAGGAAAATAAAAAGGAGCTTTTAGGAGGAAAAAGAATAGTTATATATAGACTTATTTATAGGGAGGAAACTATGAAGAGATATTTAGCTATGATTATGGCAGTTGTTTTTATGGCATGTACATCCACAACAGAGCAGGCAACTCAGAAGATAGAGGACTTCAACGCCTATGGAGTCTCGGGAGAGGTGACAGACGGGATCAGGGGGATAGATGTAGAGGCTGTAAAATATAAGTTTAACCCTGCAATTATAGTTGTAAACTCGGGGGAGAGGGTGAAGATAAGGCTGAATTCAGCAGATGCCGCCCATGGCTTTGCCATAGATGAGATAGGTTTTGATCTCAAGGGGGAGAAGGGAATGGTTACAGAAAAGGAGTTTACAGCTCCTGAACCTGGGGTTTATGTGATCGGATGTTCTGTATACTGTGGATTGGGTCACAATAATATGAGGGGAACCCTGGTTGTCAAATAGAGAGAGGAGGAGACAGCTTTGCCCGGCTGTCTCTTTTTTTGAACTATGAGAGGGGAGGTAAGAAGTATGGGTATATTAGGTGTTTTAAGGGAAGCGTGGCAGATGAGGAGAAATATGAAACTTTCCCGGGAGGAGATCCTCAAGATACAGGAGGAGAAGCTCTACAAGCTCATCGAACATGTACTGAGGAACTCCAAGTTTTATAGGGAGTACTACGAAAAACACGGGATAAGCCTTGAAAACTACAGGGAGATAGAGTATAGCGACTATCCTACTATCGATAAAAGTATAATTACAAATCGGTTTGATGATTTAATCTGTACAGAGGATTTTAAGTTGAAGGAGCTGGAGGAGTTTGTGTCCTATAAGGGAAACTGGGGAAGAAAGTACAGAAATAGATACACAGTAATGACCTCCTCGGGATCAACAGGAAACCCTGCTGTCTTTGTCTATGATGGGCCAGCCTGGGATATAGTAAAGGCTTTTATTCCAGGAAGGGTAGATACCGCCCATAGAATGAAAATACTGAAAAAGGAAAGAATGGTTTTTCTTATAACGGCGAGAGTAGATGCACCTAGCTATAATTTAGCCATGGAAGCAGAACATCTCGACTACTCTACATTAATTTTAAGTGTGAATGATAGCTTTGATAGCTTGGTAAAAGCCATAAGAAAATTTGAGCCTACAATAGTATCTGGGTACTCTTCCTCTGTTTCCCGTCTTGCTGAGGAGAAGCTCAGAGGGAGGCTAGATATATCTCCAGAGAAGATATTTTGTTCTGGAAATAAATTGACACAAGAGAGAAGAGAGACTATAGAAAGAGCTTTTGGAGTGTCTCCTATAAATTATTATGCAGCCTCGGAAGCTCTGGGAATGGCTACAGAGATTCCGGAAAAAAAGAAGTTATTTCTATTTGAGGACTACTATAAATTTGAGATTGTAGATGAAAATATGGAGGAGGTTGCTCCGGGTGAGACCGGAGATCTTATAGTTACTAATCTTTATAACTATGTTTTGCCTCTTTTAAGGTACAGGATGGAGGACAGATTGAAAAAATCTGAGGTTCAGGACTTTAATTACACACTCATAGATGAAATAGTAGGCAGGAGTGTAGAGGATCTTTTCTTTGAGAGAGCCGATGGAAGTGTTGACAATATTAACGGCATACAGCTTGCTGCTATTTATTTTAAGGGTATAAAAAAGTTTCAGTTTATACAAGAGGATGAAAAAACGTTGAAGATAAGATATGTACCAAGGGAGAAGATAGATCCAAATGAGGAGATTCTTCCAAAGATAGTAAAACTATTGCAATTAAAAGATCTGAAAGACTTTGTAAATATAGAGATGGAGGAGGTAGAGGATATTCCGCTAGATCCTGTAACAGGAAAGTTCAAACAGATAATTCCATTAAAGAAGCAGTAAAGTTTTCGTAGATGTTTGTTTCTGTAAAAAGGAAAGAAGAGTGATTTCCTGTATATCATTAAAATGAAAACTAGGTAATTAAGGGAGTGGGAATCATGTGGGATAGTACAGTATTATTTGCCTTTGGGCTCACATTGTTTGCAGGTCTTTCAACAGGTATAGGGAGTGCCCTGGCATTTTTCGCCAAGAAGACCAATACTAAATTTTTATCTATAGCCCTTGGTTTTTCAGGGGGAG
>CAYSGC010000104.1:0-10222 GCA_964430145.1 uncultured Fusobacteriaceae bacterium
GTATGATATTAGCCCCTATATAGTTGACTGTCAATACCTTTACCAAATTCTTTATTAATTTGCTAAGTTTTAAAAGCTGTTATAATAGTGTAATAATTTCATCCTTGTTTCTGCACCACTTTAAAGTAAAGTGAAAAATTGTAAGGAGCAACATGACGCTTCACCCCTTCTAATCTTATTAAATGGGTTTTTACCCATGGCTATAGTCTATAATTTTATACTTTCCTTAAATAACAAAAAAAGGACCATCCCTCCCCTTGGAAGGCCTGGCCCCTTTAGCTTAAATTTATTTCAATTACGAGTAAAGCTCCTCAAGTCTTGCCTGAGTTGCCTCGTCATCTAAGTATGAATCGTAGTCTGTAAGCTTGTCTACAATTCCCTTAGGCGTGATCTCGATGATTCTAGTAGCTACCGTCTGAATAAATTCGTGGTCATGAGCTCCGAAAAGGATAGTTCCGTCAAACTTGATCAGTGCCTTGTTCAGCGATGTGATAGACTCAAGATCAAGGTGGTCTGTAGGGTTATCAAATAGCAGTACGTTAGCTCCGCTAAGCATCATTCTAGAAAGCATACATCTTACCTTCTCTCCTCCAGAAAGCACCTTTGGAGACTTCTGAGCATCCTCTCCAGAAAACAGCATTCTTCCAAGGAATCCTCTAACGAATGAATCGTGCTGATCTGGTGAGTATGGTCTTAACCAGTCTATAAGATCTCCCTCTACATTCTCAAAGAAGTGTGAGTTATCCCTTGGCATATAAGCCTGAGATGTAGTTACTCCCCAAGTTATCTCTCCAGAATCTGCTTCCATATCCCCAGCAAGGATAGAAAGTAGTGTAGTCTTAACTATATCGTTTTTAGCAAGGAATACTACCTTGTCTCCAGTGTTTATAGTGAAGCTTACGTTATCTAAGATCTTTACTCCCTCTACAGTCTTACATAGGTTCTCTACCTTTAGAAGGTTGTTTCCAGCTTGTCTGTCCGACTTGAACTCAACAAATGGATATTTTCTGTTGGATACCTGCATATCCTCTAGCTGAAGTGATTCAAGCTGCTTCTTTCTTGCAGTTGCCTGCTTTGATTTCGATGCGTTAGCCGAGAATCTTGCAATGAAGCTCTTAAGCTCCTCTCTCTTCTGCTCAAGCTTCTTGTTCTTGTTGTTGATAAGAGTTGCCATAAGCTGGTTCGACTCATACCAGAAATCATAGTTTCCAACAAACATCTTAACCTGTCCGTAGTCGATATCTGCAATGTGAGTACACACCTTGTTTAGGAAGTGTCTGTCGTGAGATATTACGATTACTGTAGTGTCTTCGATATTTAGTAGGAAGTTTTCCAGCCATCTGATAGCCTTGATATCAAGTCCGTTTGTAGGCTCGTCCAGTAGTAATACATCTGGATCTCCAAATATCGCCTGTGCAAGAAGTACCTTTACCTTTTCAGGCTCAGTAAGCTCCTTCATAAGCTTTCTGTGAAGGTCTGCTCCGATACCTAGACCGGTAAGCATCTTCTCTGCATTTGTCTCAGCACTCCATCCGTCAAGCTCTTCGATTCTCTCTCCCATCTCTCCGGCTCTCATATAGTCATCATCTGTAGCCTCAGGATCAGCATAGATTCTCTCCTGCTCCTTCATGATACCATATAACTCTTCGTGTCCCATCATTACTACATCTATTACAACATCCTCTTCGTGGGCGAAGTGATCCTGCTTAAGTACAGCTAAACTCTTCTTCTTGTCTAAGATTACTTCTCCCTCTGTTGGAGATATTTCTCCTGAAAGTATCTTAACAAAAGTAGATTTTCCTGCACCATTGGCACCTATTAATCCATAACAGTTTCCTGGAGTAAACTTTACGCTTACATCACTAAATAGTTTTTTGTTTCCAGAAAAACTCATAGAAAGATTACTAGTTGAAATCATGTATTTCCTCCTCAATCAATTAAAAATTCAAAATATTATATCATATTTTTTCTATTCTTTCTACTTTATATCTCTATTTTTAAAGGGTTTCTTTTATTCTTTCTTTTTTTAAAAAAAAATTATACTAATCAATTATAGGACTTTATTCGAAGTTTAATAGATTTATGCAACTTATACTCAACTTAAATCTCTCTGTTCCTTGACAAAATACATATAAAAACCCGGGGAAATATGCTAAAATATAAGAAAAAATTATTCAAGAATTTATAGTTTTAGGAGTAGTTAATGATAAATATATTCACCCCTGCAAAGATAAAAAATATAGAGATAAAAAACAGAGTGGTACTTCCTCCCATGGTTAGATTTTCCCTTGTAGAGAGGGATGGCTATGTCACCCAGGAGCTGGTTGACTGGTATGAGGATATCGCTGTTAACGGTGTAGGAATGATTATTGTGGAGGCGTCCTGCGTTGCTAAGGATGCCAAGCTAAGAGACAATCAGATTGGTATCTGGGAGGATGACTTTATCCCCGGATTAAAGAAGATTGCCGATGTGTGCAGAAAGCACTCCGTTCCGGTTCTTATACAGATCCACCACGCCGGATTTAAGGAAAAGATCTCCACAGTTTCCAAGGAAAAACTGGATGAGATCTTAGATCTGTTTATAGAGGCCTTTAGAAGAGCCAAGAAGTGCGGTTTCGACGGAATAGAGATCCACGGAGCCCACACCTACCTTATTTCTCAGCTGAATTCCAGGCTGTGGAACACAAGAGAGGATATATACGGCGGGAGCTTTGAGGGGCGTATGACCTTTAACAGGCTTCTTATAGAGGGAACCAGGGATCTCTTCGATGAAAACTTTATCCTGGGATACAGGATGGGAGGAAATGAACCCCACCTTTCCGACGGGATTGAGATCGCTAAGTATTTAGAGGAACTGGGAGTGGATCTTCTCCACGTATCCAGCGGTGTTCCCGATCCAGAGTATAAAACCGAGGTAAAGGTGGATATGCCAGAGGAATTTCCCCTGGACTGGGTTGTCTATATGGGAACCGAGATAAAAAAACATGTGAATATCCCTGTAATAGGGGTTAGAAAGATCAAAACAGAGGAGCAGGCTAGCTGGCTTATTGAAAACAGCCACCTTGATTTTGTAGCTGTGGGACGTGCTATGATAGCAAGGCCCCACTGGATGAGTTGGGCTAGAAGAAGCTTCAATAGAAGAGATTAGTCAAATTAAAAGGAGGGGAGATTTATGATAGGAATCGTTATTGTTTCACACAGCTACCACCTTGGTGTAGAAGTGATGAAGATTGCATCGGATATGTATTCTTCCTCAGGAATAAAGTTCCCCATGATCAATGCAAGTGGACTGGGAGACACCTCCCTTGGAACCGACCCTGAAAAAATATATAAATGTATTAAGAAGGTTCACAATGGAAGGGGAGTTATAGTTCTCTGCGATCTGGGTAGTTCCGTACAAAATGCTATGAAAGCCATTGATATGCTGGATGAAAAAAAGAGAAGTTCAACCTTTATAGCTGACGCTCCCATTGTAGAGGGGGCTATAGTGGCTGCCAGCGCCAACTGTAAGCAGAGCGACCTTATGTGTCTTCTAGGGGAGATAGAGGAAGTAAAGACCTTTCCCAAGGTAAGGAGAGCATAGGATGAACCCGCAGGAGAAGCTGACCAAACTTGATCGTGGCTGTACAAGGTGTAAGGCTAAGATGTGCAGTATGTGCCCAGTGGGCAGGAAGAAGGATGAACTGCAAAGGGACTTGGGTATCTCAAAAAATGGTCTGTGGACCAGGCTTAAAAAGATATTTAAATAAAAGGATGTAGGGAAAATCCCCTACATCCTTTTATCTTTTTCTTCACTGGATACCTCCTACCCCATATGACTAAATCTACTCCTTTCTATCCTCGGAGTAGAGTAAATAGTTTTCCAGTCCCTCTATTATGTAGATAATATGCCTGTTAATCCTCCTGTACTTGGCCAGGATCTCCATGACAATATGGTCGGCATAACTATCCTTCTTCTCTAAAGGGTCCACCACTGAAAGTCTTGCAGATACCTGGTAACACCTGGTTTTCAGAGGGCTCAGCCTCTCATGCTCCTCCCCTGTAATTATCTCCTGTAGATCCCTTAAAAAACTGATGATATTCAGGTGCCATATCTCAATACTCTTTATACCACTGTCATCGATAAAGGTTTCCGAGTTTTTAATCTTTATATACACCTTTCCCAGACCTGCCCCGTAATCTCCCATGGACTCCACTTCATCTGCAATCTTCATTATCATCCTGGCTTCATTTAAGGTTCTTTGGGAACTTATGCAGTTGAGCAGTTCCGTGAGCTCCCTATGGATCTCATCCTTCTTGTCGTCCTGATACTTCTCTCCCTGAAAGATCTCCTCTACCCTGCCATCAATTTCTGTGGAGGAGAGGAGTTCAAAGAAGAGGTTGATATCGCTCATCAGCCTCTCCAGCATCTGCAGTACCTCCTCCCTTCCCTTCTCCAGAATTACAGAAGGGATCTTATAGAGACACTCATTTACGTAGAACTTCTGTTTAACCTTTTTTGAACTTCCCATCCTGTTTAATCCCCTTAAAAAGATATCGGTAAATGGAAGGAAGATAACTACCAGACCCACATTGAATATAGTGTGGGAAAGAGCAATATACTTTGTGATGCTTCCCTCTGGCTCTATAAGTTTAGAGACAAACCTTAAGTATGGGTAAAAGAGTGGAAGGATTACAACTACCCCTATTATCTTTATGAGTATGTGGGCATAGGCAACCCTCTTGGCCTCTAAGTCTGCCCCCAGAGAAGCCAGATAGGCTGTTATAGTCGTTCCTATATTTCCTCCAAGGATCAGGGCCACAGCTGTTTCGGCACTTATAGCCCTCTGGCTGGCAAGGGCCATAGTGATCCCCACCGTTGCCGAAGAGGTTTGTAAGAGTGCTGTAAGTATAGTCCCAGTTAGGGCGGCCAAAACTACTCCCCTGTAGGATTCTGCAGAGAAGAGGTAGAAGAACCTTATGAACTCCGGCATATTCCTCAGAGGCTTAACACCAGATTTCATAAAGGTAAGTCCTAAAAATATCATTCCCAGCCCCATTACAGCAAGTGCCTGCTTCCTTCTACGGTTATGGCTGTTAAAGAGATAGGTCAGGGCTCCTGCCCCAAGAAGGGGAAGTCCGTATTTGGTTACCTCCAGAGCCAGTATCCATCCGATAACAGTAGAGCCTATATTTGCCCCAAATATCACACCCAGGGACTGCTTCAGAGTCATAAGTCCTGCATTTACAAATCCAACCGCCATAACCGTGGTCACTGAGCTGGACTGAAGAACAGCGGTCAAAACGCCTCCCACAACAATTCCTCTAAAGAGGTTTGAGGTCATCTGGGAGATCAGCTTTCTCAGACGGTAACCTGCTATCTCCTCTACAGCTTCAGACATTACCCTCATCCCGTAGAGAAACATCCCCAGCCCCCCCACTATCTGTATAAGTATATTTATAAAAATCTTCATGGTATCACTTCCTTTAAACTACTTATACAAACTTTTCCACCTATCCCTTTCAAAATCCTTTCTTTTCTATTAAAACATTGCTTTAAAGAATATTTTTTAGGGATTGTTTCTCTCCCTTAATATAATCCCCTATCATACCGTAAGGTCAACCGTTTGTTTTAAATAAAGTCTCTACCGACATTTCTCCCAACTTTTTAAGCTACCCGATACCTTTTAAGATCCACAGTCGGCTTCATTCATTTCTCCTATAGAATTGTCACTTCATATCCTTAGGTACAGCTTTAAAGGGATTGACTTTACCATATAAAAGGAGTATAAAAGTCTTCATCGGTTATCTATTGTAGGAATGATTTTTTAAAAATCTGAAAATCAAATGTCATTTTAAAGCTCTACAGGAGGAAGCATGAATACATTTACAGTTAATCGCTACAAGGAAGAAATCGAGATATCGGAAGAATCTATAACATTCCACCTCAGGAGGTGCAGGCTGACAAAGAGGCTGGAGGATTTGAGGGAGATCAGAAAAACAATAACCTATGGAGGCCTTCTATTTCACCTTTTTGGAGCTAGGGCCATGGGGGAGCCAAAATTATATAGTATAGGATATAGGGATATCTCCCTGGAGTTCAAATTTAAGGAGAATGATTTTTGCTTAGTGGAGTTTTCCGTGGGAGATGAAACCATGGTTGAGAGAAGTTTAAAGAATATCGATGATATCAATATCCTGTGCAGCTCTCTCAACAAAAATATAAAACTTACATCTGAGGATAAACACAGCTTTTTTTAAATTTTAATATTAGGGAGAAATACCACGAGAAATCAAACTACACCAAAAGACGATAAATATAGAGAAACCAAGGAGGATATTAGCGACCAAATCTCCATTGAAGGCTGTGAATTAAAAACTATGAAGGGCGGTATAGACCTCTTTGTTTTTGTTCTTGTACTTATCTATCTTTTAATAGATCTAATAGTTATCTCCAATGAAGCTATTATTAAAGGTTCGGTCATTCTTTCATTTGTTACCGAACATATTTCCATAGTGTTTGTTATGCTCCTTGTAAGCAGAGCAAAGAAAGACCTACAATATAACTACACATATTTTTTCCTGGGAGTTCTCTCGTCCTTAGTTATAGAGATCATTACATCTATGCTGCTCTCTGACTACCTATCTGGTTTAAACTTATACACAGAAACTCTTATCACTGGAATCCTGAGAGCCTTTATTTGGGGATACTTCTACCGTTCCTTCAAAATATATTCTATGAAAAAGTTGTTTGGATAGCCTTAGATTCGAGGATACATTCAGCTTTTCCTCCTTCTCTATCCAGCCATCTTATGATCGGTTTGTTCATTTTTAAAATTTTATTTTATCGTGAAAAAATGTTACTCTTCTCAAATAAAATAGATAGAAACTTTATGAAAAATCTTCACTTGTAGATGCTCCCATATGAACATCTATATGAAAGATTAAGAGGAGAAAACTATGAAAAAAGGATTTACCATAATTGAACTTATAGTCGTTATCTCTATTATCTCAATGCTAGCAGCTATTACCCTGCCGAGATATACCGATGCAACATCTGAAGCAAAGGTGGCAAATGTGAGGTCCAACCTTGCAAACCTGCGTACAGCTATAGAGATGTACAATGTAAAAAATGAGAGCTATCCTGAATTAAAGGATAAAGAGGATAATCTGGAAGATTTCTCAGAGTTCTACTCCAAGTCTAAGCTTCCAGAAACCCCTCCCCATGAAAATTTTACTAAAAATAATTGCATCTACGAGGAGAGAACAGATGAGGGGGGATGGCTCTACATTAAAGAAAAAGGTGAGCTATATGCCAACCTTTCGAATGGTGCCTATACTGGGAACACAGTCAATGAAATCTGGAACGAAGAACCTGTATCACCTTTAGATCCTACCAAGGAGTATGCCGTTAATCCGGGGTTTGAAGTTTCAGGATTAAATATTAGTACATGGAGATCGGTAGATGCCAATCTGATAGAGGGCTGGGAGACTACCTACCCAGATAATAGGATCGAGCTTTGGAGGAGCGGCTTTGAGGGAGTAGAGGCAGTAGAGGGGAATTACTTTGTGGAGCTCAACGGAAACGGCCCTTCCACTATCTACCAGGAGATAGAGACGATTCCCGGAACCACTCTGACGTGGTCTATCAGCCACAGGGGAAGATCTGGAGAGGATGTTGCTGAGATATACGTAGGTTCTGGAGAAAATAAAGTGGTACTGGAAACTATGAGGGACGGCAAGAGTCAGTGGGGAGCCTATACCGGTACCTATGTGGTTCCAGAGGGGCAGACCTCAACAAAAATTTCTATAGCTGCTGTATCCTCATCAGGAGGGGCTAGTGTGGGGAACTTTATAGATAACTTCTCAGTGAAGGCCTCCAACTAGCAGGCCCAGGGAAGTAGATACCTTAAATAGATTTAACTAAAAAGGCCGGGTAGTTTCCCGGCCTTTTTTACTGCTATTCTATTATAACTATCCTGTATAAACTAGTAAATGTTTATTAACGGTTTGCCACAACTATATTAGCTATAGCCTCTATAACAACATCCATGGTAGTTGCTAAGCACGGAACCTTGCCATTTCTCTCTGGAAGAAGGGACACAGCTATTCTCTTTGGAGCAGGTGTAAGACTGCTTCCGCTCTCCTTAACACCCTTTATTCCGTGACCAAACTCTATGGCTGAAGCCTCGGGAATAACCTGGAATAGTACACTTGAAAAGTCAGCCTTTAATTCATCTATGTCTATATCCCATGGAAAGCTGCACTCCACTACTCCTCCAAGGGAGTCCTTCTCCATGGCCATCTTCTGAAGAGCCACCTGGATATAGCTTCCATTCTTCTCATCTGTGCTTATTCCGCCTACCTCGCTGGCTCTGGCTGTAATATCCCTTCCAAGAACCTTCTTTGCAAGGACTCCCACAAGGATCATAGCTGAGCTCTTATTTCCCTCTCTGTAGATAAACTTAACATCCTCTCCAGTTGTAAACTCATCATCTATCCCCTGAACTACATCTATCTCCTCAGCTGGGTTTAGCTCCACACCTTCTGCCATCCTCCTAGCAAGATCCCTTCCAAAATCCATAGGAGTAATGTTTATTCCCATGGGGATTCCAGATACACTGACCTCTACCACATTATTATTCTCCCTCATCTCAAAGGATAGCTTTTTTCCGTATTTCATTCTTCCTCCCAAATTAACCTCAATCAAATTTTTCGTCTATTGTTTAAATTATAAACTATCTCTCAATAAATTCAAAGATTTTTTTACCTGCCTCTTCAAGGTCAAGAAAGCTGTCCCAAAGGACAGCTCCTATATCCCAATCTCAACTCAGCTTTTCACCCCTCTGAGCCTTGGAAGGGATATTGTAAATCTGCTTCCTACCCCCTGGTGGCTCTCAAAGGATATATCTCCCTTATTTAATCTGGTAAACTCCTTTACAATGAATAATCCCAGACCTATCCCCTTTTCATTGAGGGTTCCCAGGGTGGAGTTATACCTTCCGCTGAAGAGGTTTCTCTTTACCCTTTCAGGCATGCCTACCCCGTTATCCTCTATTGATAGATGCAGTTTTTCCTCGCTCTCCTCTGTGAATATTCTTATCTTCCCCCCTGGTTTGGAAAACTTTATGGCATTGGAGAGAAGGTTTCTTATAGTGGCTTCCAGAAGGTTTCTGTCCGAGTGGATAACTCCATCCCCTTCTACACTGAGCTCTAAGTCTATTCCTTTGCCCTCCAGCTGTACCTTAAATATATCCCGGTACTCCTGCAAGATCTCCTCTAACTTCACTGTCTCTGGGGCATACTCCATTTTTTTTCTATGCAGTGTAGACCATCTGAGAAGATTTTCAGTGAGGGTATATAATTTCATACAGCTTATACTCATGCCGTCTATCATCTCCTTTACTTCCTCCCTGCTGTACCTGTCATACCTTCTATTGAGCATCTGAAATCCTCCCAAGAGGGAGGTAAAGGGTGAACGGAGGTCGTGCCCTATTAGAGAAAATAACAGCTCCTTGGTCTGAAGAGTTTTCCCGAGCTTCCCGTTGTTTCTCCTGAGGGTCTTTAGAGTTCCTATCCTCTCCACCTTCTCGACGCTGTATAGCCACAGGAGTGCCACAGTCATGATAAGAAGTATCACAGAGAAGGCCAGATACTTCTTGAGGGAAAGCACTAAAAACTCATCTATCTTTTCATCGGGAATATAGGAGATAAGCCTTCCCCTTCCTATAAACTCCTCAGAAAGGACTACCCTGTCAAAGTATTTTGAAAGAGAGATTGCCAGCCCCTCTCCAAGATTAAAGGGAACGGCCACCGTATGAGAGGAACTCAGGATATTTCGTACCTCATCCAGGGAGTTGTCCAGGGAGAAGTAGCTGTATCTGCTGTTATTCCCCTTACTTATTATTCCCAGGTGGGAGGTATCAAAGACGTCCTTAAACTCTACCTTAAATCCCTTGAAAAAGTCATCTAAACTGTAGCTTACTCCAATAAACCCCTTTAGCCTTTCCCCCTCAAGTATTGGAGAGTAAAACTCCATATCCAGCCTGTTGTATGAATAGGCCTTAAACTCAATATAAACCGTCCTATCCCTGAAGTTCAGCAGCTTCTTCCTTCCCTCATGGGTGAGCATGCTTCCAGAGAAGCCCTTGCCTTTCTTGGAAAACTCCCTTATACTCTCCCCCTCCTTGTCCAGCAGGGTAATCCCGTTGATGCTGTCATTGCTCTGAAGAAGATTATCCAC
>CAYSGC010000105.1:0-5366 GCA_964430145.1 uncultured Fusobacteriaceae bacterium
ACATATTTTCTACAAAGTCACCCTCTGTAGTATTCTGTGTAGATACTCCCTTTCCACCTCTCTTCTGAGCCTTGTACTTGTTGAGATCCATTCTCTTTACATAACCTTTATTGGTAAGGGTTACGATTACCTTCTCATCCTTTATAAGGTCCTCTGGATTGATCTCTAGTCTGGATTCCTCGATTGAAGTTCTTCTCTCGTCTGAGTATTTTTCCTTCAGCTCCAAAGATTCCTCCTTGATTATATCGTATACTCTGCTCTCACTTCTCAGGATAGCCTTAAGCTCAGTGATTGTATCTATTAGAGATGCATATTCATTTTCTATCTTATCTCTTTCAAGACCAGTCAGCCTCTGCAGTCTCATATCCAGGATAGCTTTTGCCTGTGCTTCCGAGAAGTTGTAGTTTTGAACTAACTCCTCCCTTGCCTCGTGAGCATCCTTAGCCCCTCTTATTGTAGCAATTACTCTGTCGATATTTCCCAGAGCAATTCTAAATCCCTCTAAGATATGGGCTCTCTTCTCAGCCTTTTCAAGCTCGAACTTGGTTCTTCTTGTAACTACATCAAACCTGTGGTTGATGTAGTGGTTCAGGATCTCCTTAAGGTTTAGTACCTTAGGTACATTATTTACCAGAGCCAGAAGGATTATTCCAAAGGTATTTTGAAGATCTGTGTACTTGTAAAGTTTGTTCAGTACAAGCTCCGGTTCCTCTCCTTTTTTAAGCTCGATTACAACCCTTATTCCCTGTCTTGCAGTTTCATCTCTAAGGTCTGTTATTCCGCTAACCTTCTTTTCCTTAACTAGGTCTGCTATCTTTTCAATAAGCCTTGCCTTATTTACCTGGTATGGTATTTCGGTAATTACAATGTTGGACTTACCATTTTTAAGCTCCTCTATCTCTACCTTACCTCTAACCCTTATTCTACCTCTACCAGTAGTATAAGCATCGTAGATCCCCTTCTTACCGTCGATTATTCCCCCTGTAGGGAAGTCCGGTCCCTGGATATACTGAATAAGATCCTTTGAAGTAAATACCTTTACCTTATCTAGGGTAATCTTAGCTGCATTTCTTATGTCCTCAAAAACTCCAAGGTTTATGTCCTGCTCCCTGTTCTCATCAAGGATTTCAGCTGAGGCCTTCTCTATCTTGGCTATCAGTCTGAGAGCCTCATCCTCTGTAAACTCTTCCTGAGTAAGTTTCTTTATTTTTGCATAGATCTTTTGGATATTCTCTATCCTGTCCTTATTTTCCTCTGTTATTTCAGGAAGAAATAGCTCTCCAGCAACAAGGCTTCTCATCTCCTCTACAGTTGAAAGGATGGTCTCACTCTTCTCCTTAAGCTCTACCTTGTGGTCTATAAGGGCAAGGGTACCATCAAGAAGTTCTCCCAGGTTGTGTGGAGGAATATTTGTCGCCATTCCTACTGCGATACCTGTAGCTCCGTTCAGCAGAAGGTTTGGGAGCTTTGCAGGAAGAACAATTGGCTCATCCAATGAGTCATCGAAGTTCTTTCTGTAGTCGATTGTATTCTTGTCTATATCCTCAAGAAGCTCTCCTGAAATCTTAGCCATTCTTGCTTCTGTATATCTCATTGCTGCCGCTGAATCTCCATCGATGGATCCGAAGTTTCCGTGTCCGTCGATAAGCTCATATCTGTATGCAAAATCCTGAGCCATTCTTACCATTGTGTTATATACCGCCGAGTCTCCGTGGGGGTGATACTTACCCAGCACTTCTCCGACGATTCTTGCAGACTTTTTAAATGGCTTGTCGTGGGTCATTCCCATATCATTCATAGCGTATAATATTCTTCTGTGTACAGGCTTTAGCCCGTCCTTTACATCTGGAAGTGCTCTGCTGACGATTACACTCATGGAGTAATCCAGGTAGGATTCCTTCAGTTCTTCTTCTATATATCTGTTCTCTATATTAGACATCTATTTCCTCCCGAAAAGTGATACTCATTGTTAACTGTATGCGGATAAACCTCCGGAGCTAAGGAGGTTGCCTTAACTCCGAATATTCTGATCTCCTTAAATATCCAGGTTCTTTACAAACTCTGCGTGCTCCTCGATAAACTTCTTTCTAGGATCTACCTTGTCTCCCATAAGCTTATCAAAGAGGATATCCGCTTCCCTTGCATCATCGATACTTACCTGAAGAAGGGTTCTTGTATCTGGATCCATTGTTGTCTCCCACAGCTGTTCAGGGTTCATCTCTCCCAGTCCCTTATATCTTTGAAGGGTATATCTCTTGTTGTTGGCATCCAGGTCATCTGTTATCTCCTTCAGCTGCTTATCTGTATAAGCATACTGGATCGCTCTTCCAACAGAAACCTTAAATAGTGGCGGCTGTGCAATGTAGATGTGCCCCTCGTGGATTAGGTCGATCATATATCTGTAGAAGAATGTCAGAATAAGAGTTCTAATGTGAGCACCATCTACGTCGGCGTCTGTCATTATAATTATCTTATGGTATCTCAGCTTCTCAAGATCCATATCGTCTCCGATATTTGCTCCAAAGGCAGTTACCATAGATCTTACCTCTGTATTCTCAAGAGCCCTGTGGAGTCCTGATTTCTCAACGTTTATGATCTTTCCTCTAAGAGGAAGGATGGCCTGGGTAGCTCTGTCTCTTCCCTGCTTTGCCGATCCACCTGCTGAATCTCCCTCAACTATATAGATCTCAGATTCCTCTGGCTTCTTAGATGAGCAGTCTGCCAGCTTACCAGGAAGCGACCCAACCTCTAGAGCCGACTTTCTCATCACAAGCTCCCTTGCTTTCTTAGCTGCTTCCCTTGCCTTTCTCGACATCATTATCTTGTCCACTACGTTCTTAAACTCTGTAGGATTGTCCTCCAGGTGCATCTTCAGGTACTTTCCTACTATTGTAGAAACTACCCCTGTAACCTCTGAGTTACCCAGCTTAGTTTTTGTCTGCCCCTCAAACTGCGGCTCAGGAACCTTTACCGAAACTATTGCAGTAAGTCCCTCTCTGATGTCGGATCCCTGGAAGTTCCCGTCCTTATCCTTCAGGTGTCCCTGGGATTTGGCAACTTCATTTACTACCCTTGTAAGAGCTGTTCTGAATCCACTTACGTGAGTTCCTCCCTCGTGGGTATTGATGTTGTTTACAAAGGAATAAATTGTCTCTCTCTGCTTTATTGTATATAGCAGGGCTACCTCAGCTGCTACTCCGTCAACCTCTCCAGTCATGTAGATAGGCTCCTTTGTAAGCTTGATAGACTCCTCCTCTACCTCCTTGATGAAGTCTACTATACCTCCGTCAAACTTGAAGACCTCCTGAACGATCTCTTCCTTTCTCAGGTCTGTAAGAACGATCTCCAGTCCCTTGGTAAGGTAAGCCATCTCCTTAAGTCTGTTCTTCAGAGTATCAAAGTCAAAAACAGTGGTTTCAAAGATTGTTCCGTCTGGCTTAAACCTTGTTGTTGTTCCTCTCTTATCGGTTTTTCCAAGACTCTTTACATCCTCATCTGGTTTTCCGATCTTATAGCTCTGGTACCACTTCTTTCCCTCCTTGTGAACAGTTACATCCATCCACTCTGAAAGGGCATTTACTACTGAAGCTCCAACTCCGTGAAGTCCTCCGGAAACCTTATAGTTACCTCCGTCAAACTTTCCTCCAGCGTGAAGTACCGTGTGAACTATTTCAAGGGCTGATTTCCCGTGCTTTGGGTGGATATCTACAGGAATTCCTCTTCCGTTGTCCACAACCTCTATAACATTTTCCTTGTGAATATTAACCTCTATTTTGTTACAGTAACCGGCTAACGCCTCGTCCACCGAGTTATCTACAACCTCCCATACTAGGTGGTGTAAACCTCTTGCCGTTGTGGATCCTATATACATCCCCGGTCTCTTTCTTACAGCTTCCAAACCTTCCAGTACTGTAATATTTTCTGCTTGATAGTTACTATTACTCATTGCAACCCTCCACTGTTTCTTTTAAATTTCTTTTCCCCTTGTACTTCAACCTATTATATTCATTACCTCTGTCCTGAAAGGATCTTACTACATAGGAGGAAAGATAGAAAAATCTATCTGTTATGATAAGGCTCTTTACCTCTCTTTCAGAAAGGTCTATTACCTTATTCTTATTAGCATTAATAAAATCTCTTCCCTCTGGAGATGACATGAACTTTTCATAATCAACTACAGATATTATCTCTTTTAAGGGAATAAAGTAGTTCTTTTCCAAATATATATACATAATCTATACCTCAGCTATCTTTTCCTTCATTACCAACACCAGATTACGGCTCTTGGTAGCTATCTCATATTCATTCCTGTTTCCTGTTTCCAGCCTAAAATAGTTGTAGAGACACTCCACTGCCGCTTCCTCTTTTTTGTCCACGACAAGAAAATAAGCCCTTCTGTATATCTTATCCAGCTTCTTATCTTTATATTTTTTATACTCATCTCTGGTCATCCCAGGGATCATCTCTTCCATCTCTTCAAAGCTTGTATAGGGATTTTTACTGAAGATCTTAAATACCCTCTCCTCCCTATCCTTCACCTTCTTATTCTCACATATCCTGCAGAGATCTCCCCTGCTTCTTTCGTGGGGCGTTCCGCAGGCTACACACTTTTTATAACCCCTTTTCAGAAGATACTTCTCCCTCTTCAGGGACTCCTCCTTTAGGTGCATTATTCTCTCCCTGAGCTCTGGGTCAGGTATCTCCTCTGATGATCTTCTGATCTCCTCTATCTCCTTTTGAGTTAGGCATATCTCCATATCCCCATCCTCAACTACATTTTCCTCGTGGAAATACTCCTCCAGAGCTATCCTTCCAACCTTAAACCTCATATCCTGAAGGTACTCACCCTTTAGGACCCTGTTGGCCCTCTGAAGGTAGTTATTTTTGTTCATATTCATATGCTGTAAAAATACAGGACCCTCCACAAGGGAGTATAGTATCCCCTCTCTGATATAGAGGGGGGTGCTTTTTTTGGCCATCTCTCCCACAACCTCGCTCCAACGAGCTTTCAGTATGGACTCCTTGAGCTTCCTGCTCTTTACTACGGCCTCTTCTATTGCATTTTTAACACTCTTTATCTCCATCATGGATATCACCTTTTTCAATAAAAAACTTTTTAGCCTTTATTCCCAGATCCGAAGTTGAACTTATAAATAACTGAATATCCCTGTGGTTGAAGTAGTTCAGGATATTTTCCTTTCTTATGGAATCAAAGTAGGAGGAGATATCATCTATTATGAATATAGGGGTATCCCTCTTCTCCTTGATTATCATATCTATCTCTGCCAGTTTCAAGGAAAACACTATGGACTTCTTCTCCCCCTGAGATGCATAGGATTTTGCTTCCCTCTCATTTAGAAGAAATA
>CAYSGC010000105.1:5466-10181 GCA_964430145.1 uncultured Fusobacteriaceae bacterium
TAAAATACTCATAGTTGGACTGGGCAATCTCATAATCAAAAAAAGACCTCCTGATACCCGGGGCCCCAATTATAAGGCTTATATCTTCAGGAATAAAAGATACAGCATTGACCTTCCCGTGAAATCCATCATATTTCACTTTTTTCCTGTTATAGGAATATTCTTTTTTCCCACCAGCTAGTTTTACAGAGATGCTCTTCTCAGAAACTATATCTTCATAAGCTATAAAGGCACCTGTCTTCTGTAAGCCATATCTTATGAGCTCTGAATTCTTAGATGTTCTAAAGCTTTTTCCTGTAGCGGAAAAATATATAGCTTCCAGAATACTTGTTTTCCCCTGACCGTTTTTTCCTAAGAATAAATTAAATTTTCTGTGAAACTTCAGGTTTTTGTCCTTTAGGTTTCTGAAGTTGATGTAATTTATCTCTGAGATTCGCATTTTTTCACCTCAAACCTACTCTACTTTAAAAGTCTGGCCCAGTGCCTCTACTACATCTCCTGGATAAAGCTTTCTTCCTCTTCTTTCCTCTAACTCTCCATTAACTTTAACAATTCCGTCTAGAACCATGTGTTTTGCCATGACACCGCTGTCAGCTACTCCGGCCCACTTCAGAAACTGATCTAACTTTATAAACTCACTGCTTATCTTGATAGTCTCCATTTTTACTCCTTTCAAAATACACATTCTATCCCCTAAATGATATCATAATTATAAGTAATTATCAATTTATATAAAATGTATATAGACAATAATAATACACAAAAGTATATAAAAAACTCCCCCTGAATTTAGGGGGAGCATTGTTAATCTTCCAGTGCCTGGACCAAATACTTCTTAATAGTATTCAGATATATTGTTTTTGATTTAGATTTCAGAGTAAGTAGGAAGTTTACATCTATACTTTCTCCTTCTGAACACAACTTTAAAGCCTTTTCTTCTATTTTCAGCTTCTGGTAATCGTCAAACTTATCAAATTCCAACAGTGGATCTTTTTGTCTTGCAGGAACTGGTGAATCCATTATATCCTTCACACTGCTTATTGTGGGTTTCTTCAGATTCTTTCTTGCATTCTTTATCTTCTTCTTACTTGTAAGAGGCTTCTCCTTTGCCCCGTGGCTAAATAATGTAAGGTTTTGCTTGGAGGATTTTATAAGTGTGCCTTCCTCTTTTTTTCTTATGTTTTTCAATATTCCGTTAATATATTGAACTAAAGTGGATTTTATCTCTGTATTTAATCTCTTGTATAGGCTTTCAAGGATCTCAACAACAAATTCATCTCCGTCTTCCCTCACTATCTTCCTTATCTTATTATCCACCCTTTTATTCCAAGCCTTTGAAACATAGATATTTCTCTTGGCTTTAAATATCTTTTCTATAACCTCTTCAGAAAGATCATCATATGTATCCACATGCTTCATCTCC
Source organism: uncultured Fusobacteriaceae bacterium (assembly GCA_964430145.1). Classification (GTDB taxonomy): domain Bacteria; phylum Fusobacteriota; class Fusobacteriia; order Fusobacteriales; family Fusobacteriaceae; genus Propionigenium. The sequence continues at coordinate 6,890 of CAYSGC010000105.1, forward strand.
ATCTTTCTCTTTGGTCTTCTCTTGGTCTCCTGAGGTTTTTTAATAGGCTCCTCTACTATCTCAGCCTCTAGGATCTCATCCCTAGCAATATTCTTTTTGGTGTTTACTCTTTCCTTAGGCTGCTTATCAGTGTCCTCATCCCATACAACTGCACTTGGAATTGCTTTCTTCTTAGTTTCAATAAATGTAGAGATGTGACATGTTCCGTCCTTTTCGGGATTAAACTTATAGTGAATATAGTAGGTATCCTCCCTCTTCTCCTCTACAGACTTATACCTCTCTATATATCCAAGCTCCTTGAGGATATCAAAGGCTTTCTCTATCCTCTTTAGCACCTGCTTCATTCTGCTTAGGACATAGACCTTGGATTCACCATTTTTATTCTTTCTTTCGGTAACCTGCTCCGTCTTTAGAGGAATTATAGCTGCAAGGGTTCTCAGGTTTATTACATCCTGTCCCTTTTCATATCTCACCTTACTTATATACTTGTATATCCTTCCGGCAATGGGATCCTTGGCCAGTATCTCAAGAAGAGCCTTTGAGTTATATTTGATATACCTCTTATCCTTTATCTTGAGACGTATATTCTTATTAAGGGTTACTCTATAGTAGACCTTCTTTCCCTTTTTCAGTTTCTGATAGGTAAGAAGCTTGAACTCCTCATCCTCAAACTTATATTTTCCAAGCTTTGTATGGTTGGAAACTACAAACTGATACTCTGTATTCTTAAGGTTCTTCAGAGCCTGTTCAACCTTGGAGTAGTAGTTCCTGTTCATCTTGTTTCCTAAAAAGTTAACTATAAAGTCTGAAATCTCAAACTCTATATACTCATCTGTATCATTGGTATCTGACTTTATCTCATACATGGCAATAAGATATGTGTATATCTTTTCCTCAAAAATAGATGGCTGAAAAACCTGATCCTGAGCATCCTTTGCCACAAGAGTACAGTACATAGTTACTCCCAGATCTTCAAAGGAGTATTGAAAGTTAACCCTCTTGTTTTGTTTTTGCGGAGTAAAGAATGGAAAAACTATCATCTCAATGGGAATATTAATTATATTCTCTCTGAGGTTTAGAAAGTTTCCTGTCTCCTTTATCACAACTTCCCTGACTTCTATTTCGGGAAGTTCACTCATCTTGATATCTACTTTCTTTATGTCTTCAAGGAGAGAGCCGCTAGTTGTTATATCGAATTTATCTAACATATCGTCTTTTTTCGCAGACATAGTTCCTCCTAAAATGTCCATCATCAAAAATAAAAAAATCCTTAGGTTATCTATCATACCACGTTTTTTGTATATGCTCAATAATAAAAAAAATATTTTATTACTTCCTCAGATATGGAATTTTAAACTTTATAAATTACCTCCTTGCACAATCCTTTGCAGATTGCATGAGAAGGTCGACCTTAGATATTTAATCTAAAAAATTATTATGTAGTTTTTATTAAAAAATATGTCCACTATCAAAAATAAAAAAAGATAAACTTACTCTTCAAGCTTTAATATTTTTTTAACTGCAGCTCTCCACAGTCTGATAGATCTCACTTAATATCTTTCAATTAAATGTAGTATCCATAATCGTCCCCAAATAATGGGCACTGCAATCCAATAATATAGAATAAAAGGTCTATAATCTATTTTCTGCTCTCAGATCTATAAAAGAATTCTCAGCCTTAAGATCTATGGTAGATGCAATAAAAAGATGCCAATATCTTTTTACTCAACGGAAGGATATGACAATTTAGAAATATTCTTTTATAGAATTAAGTCAGCTAAGTAATCGTGGGGCTTTCTTTAGAAGAGTATAATTAAAACCCGATGGCTCTGGTCCTTCTGCTGCTATTTATTTCTTGGGTACTGGGTCATAGATATGATAACTTTCCAGTAATGAGTCCTCCACCTCTTAAAACCAATCCTTAATGAAAGCTATCTTAATCTTTAAAAAACTATGTGTACATAGACAATAATAATTCTTTTTTCTATAGATCTTACTGATCATGCTTTTTTAGTGGAGGGCTCAAATTAAAACTCTGAATAGATTTACCTTATAGATTTTTTCTGGACATTTAATTAGATGAATCTTTTTATATTTAAGCAACCTTTTCCCAAGTAGTCATTTAATATAACAAAAACTCCCACTACCTTCTATGATAAAATATATAAAAAATCTTATATACATAAGTATGTATATAATCAAAAATAAAAAAAATCTTATTGAAATATATTTGCTAAAGTGACTTTCTTAGATTAAAGTCTTTTTAGGGAAGCCCGACATCAATATAAAAAAAGCTCACTATTTTCTGAAAAGCAATCTCCCCTTTACTTAACAATCTAATTAAAGCTGAGCTCTGTAACAAATTTAAAAGGATTTGACTAAGCATGCTTAACATTTAACATTACCTCTTCAATAGAAACTCCTGTCCTTCCCTTTTAACATAACTTAATATCCAATAACCTTTTTAATAACTCAAAATTCTATGAAATATAAGGAGTTTAAAATGTACATTTACAGTAATAAAGCCTCTTAACTCAAACCCGTTGAATTATATAAGAATGATTTAAACACTCTTAATAAAAACCTTTAAAACATTGATCCTTCATTGTGTACATAGACATTAATATACAAATAATAAAACCTTTTATGGGAGTTCTCAATAATCTCAAGGGATGAAGGTAGGGATCTGTACACCTTCAATGTAAAAAACCTTTAAAAACAATGACTAATCTATGTGTACATAAACAATAATAGTTCTTCGTTTCAAAAAACTATATTTAATTCCAGTATTATCAAAGGGTTACATATATCTGTATAAACAATAATCCCTATAAAATAAAGGGTTTTTATTTTGTACATAAACAGTAATATAAAAATTATATTCAGAATTATACTTTCATCCCCTAATTTTAAAGACTTTAAATAAGCTTGTTAAATTTAGATCCAATAAAATCAAGGCATCTAGTTGTGTATATAGACAATAATAGTTTTCTATGAATAAATCCTATAAAACACTGAGCTTAAGGAATTGATGGTCATTAGAATACCTTGAAAAATAAGGTTTTTTAAATTGTGTATATATATAGAAATAAAAAATATGTTTCTTCCTTCATTGAATCGCAGTAAAATCAATGCCTGAGTTAAATTATAAAAATCACTTTAGTCTGTACATAAGACATTTAAACAAAATATCTTTTTGGTTCTTTTAATTGACTTCTGTCAAAGAAACTTCTTAATCAGGTTTTTATGTTAAGAATAAATGCTTGACAAAAACACAATTATCCACTAGAAT
>CAYSGC010000106.1:0-7640 GCA_964430145.1 uncultured Fusobacteriaceae bacterium
CGACAAATTATATCGCATATGCTATTTTTTTCTGGTTTAATTATACAATTCAGGAGTATTAAAAATCACTTTCCGAAATATCTTTTAAAAGTTCTATTAATTGATTTTTAAAATCGTCTATCGATATATTATTTAGCTGATAAGTTCCGTATCTTGTATCCTCTACGAAATTTTTCTTCCTCATATTCCTTTCCCCTGTAAGAATTTTTATCCTTTCAAAGCTGGAATGAGCAAAGGGATGCTCCTTTTCAAAAAATGCTATAACAGGCTTTTGAAGGGCAAAAGCAAAGTTATATAATCCTGAATCTAGACCTACATAAAATTTTGAAGCGTTTATTATACTTATAGTCTCATCCAAAGTTTTTTTACCTACCAGATTTATTATCCTGTCACTGCCGGCATATTCAATAATTTCAGCAGCAATTTTATCTTCTCTGGCTCCATACCCCAATAAAACTATCTTGCTAGACTGATTATTTCTTAGCACTTTTACAATTTCTGCCATCGTAACAGGCGAGACTATTCTCCTAGTTGAATTTGATCCTATTCCAAAAGTGATACAATCGTTATAAGATTCAGCCTTAACATATGCATCCTTAAAATCCGGCCTAACTTCATTTAAAGTCATTTCTCTAGAAAAGTACTCTTTCATGAATTCCCTTACATCATTTAATACACTCCCCTTCCTGCGTTCAATGTGTTTATCATAATATTTATCCATTTCAGGATGGTTTGGGTTTCTGAAAGCAGTTTTTCTTATATCTTTAAAATATTTTATATATATGTCATGTTGGTCAAATTCTAAAGCTACTATCTCCCCTATTCCCAATTCACCAATTTTTTCTATTAATTTTAATTTCCCAGAAATTCGCTTTCTGTGATCCCTTGTGTATTCTATAATATTTTTGAAGCCCATCTTCCTAAATATTGGAGTAGTTTTATCCAGACATAAAACATATATCCGATCTTTTCCGTATTTCCTTAAAAACTCCTCTGATAATTTTTGTCTGACTATCACATCGCCTATTCCATCAATAGAAGTAAGAAGAATCTTATTTCCTTTTTGAAATTTTTTCTTTAAAATAAGGCTATAGACTATATCTATAACCTTTTCTTTTATTTTTTTTTTTAGTTGTGTATATTTCATCTTTTTCCCCTTTTTTAGAAACTTTCCATAAGGTTTTCTATTTGAGCTGTAATTTATTTCTTATGAAAATCCAAAACTCTTTCTTTGGATTTCTTTTCAAAAGAACTCTACCCCTTCTCCATTTCCATAATTTTTTCAAACTTCTACCTTTATTTTAAATTCTCTATGATTTTTAACAGGCTGTTGATCGAATTGGTATCTGAAAATTCCTCTACTCTTTTATCTAATTTTTCCTCATACTCTTTATATATTTCATTTCTCAAAAGTTCTACCATAGCATCTGTCGTTCCCTTTAGGTCTCCCATTTTAATAAGTTTCCCATACTCCCCATTCCCTAAAATCTCTTTTGGACCTGTAGGACAGTCATAAGCTAATACAGGTGTCCCACATATCATAGCCTCTATAAATACAGTAGGAAGCCCTTCTCCGTATGAAGTATGCGCAAAGAGCTTTGCATTTTTCATCCAAGGATATGGATTTACCTTTTGCCCTAAAAGGAAAACTTCATTTTCTAAAGAAAGCTCCGAAATAAGTTTCCTTAAATTTTCTTTCTCAACTCCCTCACCCAGTAAATATAACTTCTCCTTTAGACCTTTTTCCTTTGCATCTTTAAAGGATCTTATAAGGTCTTCTCTTCCCTTACTTTTTACAAGTCTTGAAACACCAATTATATAGTTTTCCTTTAACATTTGAACTTCATCATTTGATAAGTCCCCTAAGTCGTTGCTTTTTTCTTTGATTAGTTTAATATTAAAAGGATTATAAATTCTTTGTGTTTTTGGGTAAGCTGCCGAATGGATCTTTTGCATCTCTTTTTTCATCTCATCGCATATCACTATAACTTTTTCATATTTTTCTAATCTTTTCTCAAATCTTTTTCTTTTTCTTCCCTTCCTTGCCTCTAATGAGTAATGAACCCATCCTATTCTAGGAATACCTTTAATTGTATCTAGGTACTTTCCTAGGCTCATATCAAAATCTATTACTGCATCAACATTCTTTTGGCCTTCAAAGTACTCTTTAAGCCAATTCCTCATGTACCCTCTCTCTTTTTTCAAAGTAAGAGCATACATCATTTTATAGTATATGCTCTTCTTTTTTTTCATTGAATATTCTTCTCTTTTTTCTATCATTTCAGGAGATTTTATGTAGCTTATTTTTATGTTGCTCGGTACTTCTTTTTCAAAAATATTTTTCTGAGGATTATTTTCTTTTATAAGAAGCTCTATTTGAACATCTTTTACCTTACTTAGTTTAATAAGGTAATTAATCAAGACCCTTTCAATCCCGCCCATAAATAACTGACCGTTATATATTATGATTTTTTTCATTTTTTTCCATCAACACCTTTTCTAATTTTTTTATTACTTTTCCTTTATTATAAACATCTATAAAAATGTGCTATTTAGATTACTTCCAAAAGATGGTGTAATATATATCACTTTTTAGGATTAAATAACTCAAAATTTTTGAAGCATTTTGACAGATGCCTATTACAGGAATGGGATAAATTGAAACCACATACACTATTCGTATATCCATACTAAACAATATATCTCTATGTTTTACTGCAGCTACTCCTAACTCTTCCCCTACTGAGTATTATTTTATTTGTTTTATCCAAAATTATTTCTTCTCTTCTTTCTTTGAATTAAGTTTTTTTATTAAAGATCCATCAAATTAGATTTAAGATATCCTTTGAGTTAAAGTTATTTATATCTAACTCCTCTCCAGCTCTGGATTCCCCCTCAGAAAAAATCTGCTTTACCCTAGACGATCCCGGTCCCCAGACTAAAGAGTTATTTTCTCCTGTACCTTCGTCACTTCTATATACAGCTATCATCTCTTTATCAAAAGCTACTCCCATATGCACTATTGACGTATCCGGGGTAATGACAAGGTCTGAATGCTTTAAGATACTGGCTGTATCCATAACACTTTCTAGCTTCCCAACAAAATAAACCCTCTCATCAAAGGAACTGCAGATTTCTTCCACTTCACTTGTTTTATCTGGAGGGTATACAAAGGTAACTGCTGTATTCTCAGCCTCCAGAATCCCCTTTACAATCTCCTCTATCCTGCTTCTATTAAAGGTCCTGTATTTGCTGGCTCCATAGGGGTTTATTACTATTAGCTTTTCTTCCCCCACTTCTCTTCTAAGCCTTCTTCCCGTTTCCTCCTGGGCTTCCGTCAAATGAATATCATATGACAGATCAATATCTTCTATCCCCAATAACTCAAGAACCCTTTGATACCTATTAGTTATATGCTTATCTGTAATATGATATTTCAAATTTAAGTCAAAAAGATTCCAATTAGGTTTATTTACTCCCATATTAATCTTCGCTTTACAAAGATTTATAAACATCATCTGGTTTACTCTCAGCATTTCACTGAAATCTATAAGCAGGTCATACCCTTCCTCAGCTATTCTCCCACCCAATACTTTTATCTTAGAGGTTGATTTATCGTAATCATATATCTTATCCACATAGGGATTATTAGCTATAATATCTTTGGCTGCCCCCCTTGTAACCACCCCTATCTTAACTTCAGGATACTGTTTCTTTATCTCTCGAAACATAAGGGTATTTATTATCATATCCCCTATCTTCCCATCATACCTCAAAAATAGTATAGACTTAATATCTAGCTCCTCTACAAGGTTCTCTTTGGCCATTAATTCTTCGCTGTTAATTATAAACTGATCTTTTCTATCCCATCTCCACTTTCCGAGGGCCAGCCTCTTAGGTCTCATATAGTCCTGGAAAGCCCTGTTTAATTTTCTTAACATAAACCACCTTCTAAGTATAAATTTTGAACATTAAATTATATCACTTTTAAACGAGCTTTTTCAAATCAAATTAGAATCAATATATTGTTTTATAACTTAGTCCTGCATTAAACTCTCCTACTATTATTAAAATAAATATATAATACACAAATAGTACATTTTTATATCTAACTAAGTTTCTTCTGGCTGAATAGACGCTGTTTTTTCTAAAAAATATTTTGCATTTTAAGGTCAAGTAAATGAAGCTCATAAGACACCCTGATTTTATAACTTTTCTTTAAATTAAAATAAAAAACAGAGCAACCACACTCTGATTAACTCTGTCCTTCTATTTCCATTATTTACTCATAGTATATCTTATCTAGCAGGTCCCCTTCCCTGTCGTAGAAGCTTGCCTCACCAAAGGGTTTATCATCTTGGTAGTTGATTATACTCTCTACCTCTCCTGTATCGTAGTACTCTCTAGTCGCTCCCTCTAACTTGCCTTCCCTGTAGTTTTCATGGGTTTTCAACTGACCGTTCTCATAGTAAACCAGGTATCTTCCATCTCTCCTTCCATCTTTAAAGGTAGTTTCCAGCTTCTTGTTTCCATTTGCATGGTATGCTGTGAAAGGGCCATTGTACTTCCCGTCCTTAAAACTGGCTTCTGCCATGTGACTTCCATCCTCATAGTATTTTATAAACTCTCCCTGAGCCAGATCCTCTCCCGTGTAGTAGAGACCATTTTTAGGAGTAATATCCTTAAAATCTCCCACCCTCTTCTCTGGAATATTGGTACAGGAAACCATTATTATCAATGTTATAAGCAGTATTAATTTTTTCATCTCTTCACCTCCGTTAGCCTTATTATACTATAATTCAAACCCTTTTCATAGGAAGGTTTTGGGTATATTTGTGATTGCCCTTTAAAATAAAATAAACTATAATGTTATTAGAGCTTTGTATGATTTGGAGGTAGACATGAGTGAAAAAAAAGAGGGTTTTTTCAGCAGCTTGTTTAAGGGGAAAAGGAACAGTCAGACTGAGGAGGAGAGGGTAATCCTCCAAAATATGTTGGATAAAAAGGACAGGATTATCTCGCAACTTCAGGAAAAGCTTAATCTGGAAGCAGAAAAAAGAAAGAAGACAGAAGTTTTCTTGAAACAAACTGATATTATTCAGAGAAACTTGGAAAATAAGGATAAAAAAAACAGGGAGTTAAAAGCTCTTTTAGATGCCTCTGAGGAGAAGTTTCAGAACACTAACACCGAAAAGGAGAAGGTTCTGGAAAAATATAATGACCTTGTAAGGGTCCTTCAGGAATCCAAGGAGGAAAACTCCACCTTAAGGGAGGAGATAGGAGGTCTTAACGATCTCAAGCTTCGTGAGGAGCAGATTCAAATTTTAGGTGACATCTCCCTTTCCAGAGATGAGATAGAGGAGATGCAGGAGGAGGTAGCCTCCTTAAAAAACCTCTGTGGAGAACAGAGGAGCACTATAGACCAGCTAGATGCAGACAAGGCAAGATTAACAGGAGAAATATCTGATAAAGATTCCCTCATCCAAGAGCTCAGAGAGAAGGTTGAGGAAATCAAGGCTCCCGAGAACACTGAGCTTAACTACAGGCTCCCTCTGGAGGTTCTCCTTGCTTCAGCAAAGTATTCCGATGTCTTAGATGCCCTTCACAAGGAAAACATCATCTTTGTGGATGAGGTTAACAGCGAAAATATTCATATTATAGTTGAAGAGATTAAAAATTCAGATCTGGCTTTAAGTGCCATAGATAACTTTAATAGAGGCAGGTACTGCTGGGATGTGAAAACATATATCTCCAAGGGTCCTAAGCTGTCCAAGGTATTTAACAGGCAGAGGAAACTATTGGGTTACTTCAGTGAAAACTACATGGAGTTTCTCATAGATCTTGAAGGCTTTGATCTAAACAGGGTATCGGAGCTAGGCTACTCGGAGGAGCAGATAAGAGATTTCCAGGAAAAGATAAAGGAGTACAACCATATTAAAATATCAGAGTAGGCGGCCTTCACAGGCGGCCTTTTTTGTAAAGGGGGAGATAGAGGATGCATGATGTAATTATTGTAGGAGGTGGCGTTATAGGGTGCTCCATTGCCAGAGAGCTTTCCAGATATAAGCTAGATATCCTCGTCCTTGAAAAGGGAGAAGATATCAGCACTGGAGCTACCAAGGCCAACTCAGGAATCATCCACGGAGGGTACGATGCAGCTCACGGCAAGTTAAAGGGATTCTTCAGCAGAAGGGGAAATCAGATGTTTAACAGGCTGGATGAGGAGCTGAACTTTGGGTTTTCCAGGTGCGGTTCACTGGTTCTGGCCTTTTCTCCAGAGGAGAGGGAAGATCTGAAAAAGATCATGGAAAACGGAGTTAAAAACGGGGTAGACGACCTTAAAATTATTGAAAGGGAGGAGCTCAGTAAGATAGAGCCCAATATATCCTCTGAAGCTATCTGTGCCCTGCACTGTCCCAGTGCTGGAATAGCTTCTCCCTATGAGTACTGTGTCGCCCTCATGGAAAATGCCATTGCAAATGGAGTAACCCTTCGGCTGAATAGCGAGGTAAGATCCATAGATAGGTCTGAAGACTGCTTTACAGTAGATACTCCAAGGGGGAGATATAGATCAAAGTATATAATCAACTGTGCCGGGGTCAATTCCGATGAAGTTTCCGCCATGCTTGGAGTCAATGATTTCCACATTATTCCCCGTAGAGGAGAATATCTCATCCTTCAGAGGGGAACTGGAGAAGTTTTAAAGAGGGTTATCTTCCAGTGTCCTACAAAAGAAGGTAAGGGAATACTGGTTACCCCCACCTACCACAACAATCTTATGATCGGACCAAATGCTCAGGAGGTGAATCGGAAGGATGATGTAGATACCACAAGGGAGAATCTCTCTGCCATCATCCAGACTGCCAGAAGGTCTCTTCCAGACTTCGACACAAGCAAGATAATAAGATCCTTTGCAGGAATAAGGGCTACCAGCAGCACGGGGGACTTCATTGTGGGTAGAACTACCGTTAAAAATTTTATCAACTGTGCCGGGATCGACTCCCCGGGGCTTACCTCATCTCCGGCAATAGCTCTCCGTGTAGTGGGACTCTTAGAGGAGGAGGGACTGAGGCTAGATACCAATGAAAACTTCAACCCCTTCAGAGAAAGAGTTGCTGTTAAACTAACCGATGAAAACACTCTTAGTATGAGGGAGGTGCTTCCCCTTACAGAGCTGCCCCTGGGAGACGAAGATAGGATCGTTTGCAGATGTGAACAGGTAAGGGAGGGGACTATCAGAAAGGCTTTGGATAGGGGTATCCTTGTAGACTCCACCGACGGGGTCAAGAGAAGAACCAGAGCTGGAATGGGAGTATGTCAGGGAGCATTCTGTACCCCTAGAGTAAGGGAGATAATTGCCGCCCACTACAATATCTCCATGGACGAGGTTTCTGAAAGGGGAAGGATCTCAAGCGATCTTCTTAAGAGGGTTAAGAGAGGAGAAGTCAAGTAGCTCTAGAGATCAAAATGCAAGTTAAGTATAGAAATTAAAAGAGGGGGCTTTTGAAGCCCCCTCTAATTTTATTTATCTGATTTCAATGCAATTGCCAGGCAGTATCCAAAGCCGCCCCACAGAATACACATACTTGCTAATGCTGTTATTATTGCTCCCGTACTCATAGGCTTGCCTCCTCTATACT
>CAYSGC010000106.1:7740-10071 GCA_964430145.1 uncultured Fusobacteriaceae bacterium
CTTATGCAGAACAGCCACCACTTTCCAACTGCAAAGTCTGAAAGGTCATTTGCATACTCTCTGATACTGTCTGTCTTAAAGAACCATGCAAAGATAACCAGCTCTGCTAAACCTGCCATTACGATACCATACTGGTTTGTAGCATAGTCAACGATATCAAGAACATATAATCCACCTCTTGTTGCAATAACAAGGGAGAGGATTCCAGATAGGGCAGTAAATCTGTTCAGAGCCTGTTTTCTTGTAAGACCAAACTTATCTGAAATGGATGATACCACAGCCTCTATAATAGACATAGAGGATGAGAATCCCGCAAAGATAAGGGAAGCAAAGAATATTACTCCTATAATCCCATTCATTCCCGGAAGAGCACTGATAGCCTGCGGGAACACCACAAAGGCAAGTCCTACTCCTGCTGAAGATACCTCAGCCACGCTTACTCCCTGAGTATAAGCCATATATCCAAGAACACTAAATACTCCAATTCCCGAGATAAGACTGAAGCTACAGTTCCCAAGACCAGTCATAAAGGCATTGTTAACAATATCCGACTTCTTTGGAAGGTAACTAGCATAAGCATACATGATGGCAAAACATACACTCAGTGAGAAGAAGATCTGACCATATGCTGCTAACCACACCTGAGGATCGGAAAGCTTACTGAAATCCGGTGTGAAGAAGTAATCCAGACCAGCCATAGCTCCTGGAAGGGTTATTCCTCTTACTACAATAATAAGAAGGGCCACCACAAGAAGAGGCATAAATATTTTGTTGGCCTTTTCAAGTCCTTCCTTTACTCCAAGTCTTAAAACTCCATAGTTTACAGCCCAAACAATAATTAGAGGTATAACTACCTTCATATTAAGTCCGCCTAAGTTCATAGGGGAATCTGTAAGCTGTAGATATTCACCAAAAAGGAATCCCTTAGGGTCTGCTCCCCAAGCTCCATTAATAGCATAACCAGCATAACTTAAAGCCCAACCTATAATTACCACATAGTATGTCGTGATACAGAAGGCGATGAACGCCTGGAACCATCCAATTACCTCATACTTTCTGCTCAGTTTACCAAAAACTCCCGGTGCACTGGACCTTATCTTATGCCCCAGTGAAAATTCCAGTATAAGAATTGGTATCCCCGCTGTCAATAGCGCCACCAGATAAGGAATCAAAAACGCTCCCCCACCGTTACTTGCTACTGTATATGGAAACCTCCATATGTTTCCCAGTCCTACTGCTGAACCAATCGCCGCAAGGATAAATCCCATACGCGATCCCCATTCACCTCTGTTTTCCGTGCTCATAATTTCACCCCTTTTTAATAGTTGATGTTGTCCTCGATAATTATGTACTTCCTCATCCATAGAATTTTTAATAGAATTATATACCATTTTTTAGATATGTCAATACCAGTTTTTTAGAACTTTTACTTTTTTAAGAACTTTTGTCTCTTTGTACTAATATGAAAGTATAGTTTCCTATAATTTTATTAAAAATTCAATTTTCATGGATTTTTTCAACAATCTTCCATAAAGAGTTTCCAAGATTCTGATTTTTTCCTTTTTTATTTTACAAATTGTCCAAAAAAACAAAATAAGAGAACCCAAATTTTCAGGTTCTCTCTATACCTCCGTAGATATTTTTGAAATAGATAGATATTATTTTTTTAATGGGACAATATCCTTTATAGATAATACAGAGTGTTTTGTTGTATTTGAAATCTCCTCTATAATTCCGTCCATACCACCATTTATATCTCTCAGAATAATTGTTCCTAGGTCCTCATTAACACTATAATCTCCAACTACCTCATGCAAATATTGTACGAAATACATAATACCACCTCCAGGTTAATTCAGCCGGGCTTCCAGCCCTTGCCATTAATCAAAGGTTAATATTTAATATCTGTTTTATGGTTGTTATCTTTCTAACTTGATAAGATTATACCCCACTTCTTCTTATTTTCAAAGGTCCAGAAGGAAGGTTTAAGCTGATCTTAAGTTTAACTTTTCTGCATCTGTATAGAAACCCTCCTCCAGATTTACCTTTACATAGGTGATTCTGTCCATTTTTTTGTTTTTCCAATGGAGAACGTTAAAGAAATCAACATTCAGATTATTAATGCAGATTTAATCCTTTTGTTTAAAGGTTTTCTATTTAAAACAAAGGATCCTTATTGGTTTTCAAAGTTTTTTTGTTAAAGTAAAAAAAGTGTTGACTCCTTTTTTAAGTTATGATATTATAATTCTTGTCTTCGAAAGAATCCATTCAAGGAAGCGTCACTAGCTCAGTTGGTAGAGCACTCGACTTTTAATCGAGTTGTCACAGGTT
>CAYSGC010000107.1:0-9988 GCA_964430145.1 uncultured Fusobacteriaceae bacterium
TCTCCACTCCTTTTTATGCTTATCTATCCACTATATCACATTTTAAAGTGGAAATGTGTCCGATGTGTGACATATATTCCCGATCTAAGGAAGATTTAAGGATAAAAAGCAAGGTGATGTTGCATCATGGTAAATCAGTTGGAACACTAATTACTCATGAAAAATTTTGATAAGTTCTCCCTTGCCCTAATAATAAAAAAAGGGAAGAGGTACACCTCTTCTCTTTTTTATCTTACTGTGCATCCTGCAGGACGACTTTCTCTTTATCAGGTACTGAAAGAAACTGATTTAGAAGAACAGCGATTCCCCCGGAAACCACTATCCCAGACCCGCCAAAGATAAGCTGGATAGTTTCAGGGAAGTGTGCCAGGGCTTCAGGAACATTTCCCAGGCCAAACCCAAGTCCCAGGGATACTGAAACAATAATACTGTTCTTCCCAGCCAGGGGTTCCTTTGTAATGAGGTTTATTCCGCTGATCACGATCATTGCAAAGATCATAACCAGGCTTCCTCCTACAACAGAGGCCGGTATAACACTGAAGAGGGCCCCTATCTTAGGTATAAACCCGCAGATGATAAGGATAGCTGCCCCCACTCCTACAACAAACCTGCTCATTACCCCAGTCATGGCAATAATACCGCTGTTCTGGCTGAATGAGGTGGTGGGAAGGATGCTGAAGAGGGAAGCCAGGACACATCCCAGTCCGTCTGCTATGATTCCCCCGGAAAGCTCCCTGTCTGTAACCTCCCTCTTGGCTCCTCCCATGGCGATACTGGACATATCTCCCATGGTCTCCACAGCAGATACCACATACATGAGGGCCATAGCCAGGATGGCGTCGATCTTAAAGGCAAAACCATAGGTCAGAGGCTTGGGGAGGGTAAAGTATCCCACCTGGGTCATGGGAGCAAAGTCCACCTTTCCCAGAACTATAGAAAGGATGAACCCCACCAAAATCCCTATTATAACAGCAGATGTACTCCAGATTCCCTTCCCGTAGTGCTTGAAGAGAACCACTACCCCGATAACAGTAGCTCCTACCATGAAGTTGGAGAGGCTTCCATAGTCGACAGATCCTATTCCACCTGCCATATTCTGTATTCCCACTGGGAGAAGGGAGAGACCGATGGAGAGAACTACCACCCCTGTAACAACCGGTGGGAAGAACTTTCTCAGCTTCTTGATATAGAGTCCCAGAAAGGCTTCAAAGAACCCTCCCAGAAGGCAGGCTCCCATAACCCCCTCATATCCATACTTGAGTCCCACTGTAATAGCCACAGGCACAAAGGCAAAGTTTGTTCCCACCACAATTGGAAGCTTAGCCCCCACTGCTCCAAGGGAGTATACCTGCATAAGGGTGTTTAACCCCGATATAAACATAGTAAGCTGTACCAGATACCTCTGATCTTCACTGGAGATGCCAAGTACCCCTGCCACGATAACTATGGGAGTGATATTACTCACAAACATAGCAAGGATGTGCTGCAGCCCTAGGGGGATGGCTTCTCCCAGGTGAGGCACTCCGTCCAGATGATATGGTGATCTGTTTTTCATTTCCTAAAACCTCCTAAAAATTTTTATAAAAAAATAGACCTATCTCTCCCACACTTAAAAAAGCAAGGAAAGAAGGTCTATAAACCTGACTATTCCCCGCTCATAGTAAGTCCTTTACGGGGACTCGTAGAGACGCTCAACCATATTATGAGCATATATGAGGGTTTAAATATTATCCTTTTCACAATCCTACTAATTTTACCACAATATTAAAAATAATCAATACCTTAAGTTTAATTTAATATTTTGGAGGGGAAGTTAAAGAGGAAAAGCAAAGTGATGCTGCACCTTATAGCTGCTTGGAATATTCATTGATTCATGTCTTTTTATAAATTCGATACTTACCTCAAGAATAAAAAAAGACCAGCATATGCTGGTCTCAATAAATTACTTAGATACAGTTGTAGTGTATGGAAGTAAAGCTATGTTTCTAGCTCTCTTGATTGCAGTAGCAATCTTTCTCTGAAGCTTTGCATTAGCACCGTTAGCTCTTGCAGGCTTGATTCTTCCCTTGTCGTTTAGGAAGTTAGCTAGGATATCAACGTTCTTATAGTCGATGTCAGCTTCCTTAACTCTAAGTCTAGGTTTTCTTCTTCTTCTAGGTTTTCTGAAATCTGCCATTTGTTACACCTCCCGAAATTAGAATGGGAACTCATCATCATCATCGAAGCTGTCAGCAGCTGGAGCTGGAGCACTTGGCGCCGGGCTCGAAGGCTGTTGAGGCCTTGATGGAGCAGAGTATCCGCTGTTATCGAAGCTAGGTTCCTCGGAATTTCTTCCCTCTAGGAACTCTATCTGATTAACCAGCACATCATAGCTGGTTCTCTTTTCACCGTTTACCTCATATCTGTTCATCTGAAGACTACCCTGTACTCCGGCTTTTCTTCCTTTTCTCAGGTACTCTCCAATCAGTTCAGCAGTTTTACCAAAAGCTACACAGTTGATAAAATCAGCTTCCCCTCTTTTGAAGGGTCTGTCAACAGCTAGAGAAAATCTGCAGTAAGCGTTACCAGACTGCCCATACTTTAATTCTGGATCTCTCGTAAGCCTACCAGTAAGTACGACTAGATTCATTGTATTCACCTACCCTTACTTTTTTTTGAATATCTTTACTTACTTCTGCTTTACTACGATGTATCTCATTAGACCTTCAGTGATGTTAAGCTTTCTCTCAACCTCAGTAAGGTTAGTTCCGTCGATAGTGAATGAAGTCAGAACGTAGAATCCTGATGTCTTCTTCTCGATTGGGTAAGCAAGCTTTCTCTCTCCCCACTTCTCAGTCTTAAGCTCAGTAGCTCCAGCTTTAGTAAGAGTCTCCTCTACCTTAGCAACTAATGCGTCTCTACCATCAGCCATAACAGTTGGGTTGATGATAAACATCATTTCATAATTTCTCATAGTTTTACCTCCTCCCTCTGGTTTTTGTCCAGAGCCAGTTAGCTCCAAACAGGGTGTCTTATTATATCATATTACCTGAAATAAAGATAGTTTTTTTATCCCCTTGCAGTTGTAGAGCAGGCTAAATCTACAGAAGAGTGATAGTTTTATGATAGATCCCTTAAAAAAATTTATTTAAAGATTAAGTTGAATTGAAGGTGAAAAATTTTATATAATCCATATTATGAATTACTGAACTTTAGGAGGGAAAAATGAAAAAACTAATACTGGGAATGGGACTTCTAGCAGCAACCACTACTATGGCCCAGGAGGGTTATAATGACTACAGTCTGTCAGCAGGTCTTGGAGTAGTAACTACTAGATCCATATATAAGACAAAGGACAAGCACGAGGTACTTCCTTTAATACCTGTAAACTTTAGATATAATGACTTCTATATAAATGGTGCTGAGACAGAGCTGGGATATCAGCTGTTTTCAGAGGATGGAATGACTCTGAGTCTTATTGGTAAGTTTCACCTTGGTTACGACTCAGATGACCTCAAAAGAGAGTACAGAGCGATGGATGACAGAGACTACGACTTCCATGTAGGTCTGAAGAGTACATATACCTACGACAACCTTGAATTTGTCTCGTTCTTCACTCAGGATGTGTCTGGTGAATCCGACGGTAGGACCCTTGGGGTAGAGGGAAAGGCTAACTTTCACCTGATACCGGACAAGGTAATATTTACTCCTGCAGTGGGAATGACCTATATGGACAGTTCCTTTGTTGACTACTTCTATGGAGTAAAGGGAAGCGAGGCTGATAAGATAGGCAGCATAAAGGGTGAGTACAGAGGGGCAGGATCGATGGTCTACCACCTGAAGGGTAACCTGAGCTATGTCTACGATGAAAGCCTTACATTTACATGGATAAATGGAATGAACTTCTACGACAGCAAGATAGAGAGATCACCAATTGTAGATAAGGATTGGGGATACTACACAGGGGGAACATTTGTCTACAAGTTTAGATAAAAAGAAAACTGCAGAGATTATCTGCAGTTTTTTTTATTGTTAAGGAAAGTAGAGAATTTATTAAAAACTTTCCATAAAGTAATTAGTATTCCAACTGATTATTTAGGATACAACGTTCCGTTGCTTTTTATTTAAAATTATTTTTTATCTTTAGCGTTTTCATCAGCTGAAGCAGGCTTAGTCAACCAGCTCTGTAAAGGCAAGGTCCACAGCCTTAAGACCGTCTACAGCGGCGCTGACGATTCCCCCGGCATATCCGGCTCCCTCTCCCACAGGGTATAGTCCCTTTACATTGATGGATTCACACCTGTCATTTCTTGTAACTCTAACCGGTGCAGAGGTCCTCGTCTCGGGACCGATAAGGTTTGCCTTGGGAGAAACAAAGTACTTATTTCTGCTCCAGTAGTTCAGTGCCATCTTCATATTCTCTGTAACTACAGGTGGCAGAAGCTCATTAAGGTCGTGGGACTCCAACCTCATCTGGTAGCTGGACCTTATCTTTCTGGTGGTTTTCCTTCCATCCATAAAATCCATAACTCCCTGGTAGAGGCCTCCGTAGTTCCCCATCATCTCATAGGCCTTCCTCTCTACCTCCTCCTGAAACTTCATTCCGGAAAAGAGCTCCTCCCCGAATTCATTGGCTTTAATTCCCACAGCCAGGGCAGAGTTGGAAAACTCCCCGTCTCTTGTGGAGTAGCTCATACCATTAACCAGGGTAGTTCCCTTAGAGGATGCCGCATTTACTATCTCTCCTCCAGGACACATACAGAATGAGAAGATACCTCTCTCCTCTTTTCTGTTATTGTATGTGAGGTTGTATGTGGCAGCCCCAAGGTTTGGATGTCCTGCAAACTTACCATACTGCATCTTGTCGATATCCACCCTTGGGTGTTCTATCCTTGCTCCCACAGCAAAGGGTTTATTCTCCATAAATACTCCTCTTCTGTGAAGCATCCTGTAGGTATCCCTTGCTGAGTGTCCTGTACAGAGAAGCAGCTCCTCTACCTCCAGTAACTCCTCTACCCCGGATCTGTCTGCTATGTGTATTCCCCTCACCCTGTTATCTCTTATGGTTATGTCTGTCATCTTGGTATTGAAGAGGAATCTTCCTCCCATGGAGATGATCTTATTTCTCAGATTAACTACTACTTTTTTAAGGACATCTGTTCCCACGTGGGGCTTGTAGTCCCAGAGGATCTCCTCCTGGGCTCCGTTTTCCACTAATTCAAGAAATACCTTGTTGATATAACCGCTCTTGATCCTTGTATTCAGCTTACCGTCAGAGTAGGTTCCGGCTCCCCCCTCTCCAAACTGGATATTTGAGTCCTCATCTAACCTATCGGTCTTGTAGAAGGTATCAACAGCTCTGTCTCTGTCCTCTACCATCTCTCCCCTTTCAAGGATAATAGGTCTGTATCCATACTCACAGAGCCTTAGAGCAGCAAATAGTCCTGCAGGACCGGCTCCTATTACTGCCACCTCTTTTTTATCGTCTAGAGCCCTTCTTAGAGGTTCCGGCTTTACCACTACCTCCCTTATCTGTGATTTTTCGCTAAAGGTCATCCTCTTCTTAAGGGTAACCTCCAGGTTGTAGACAAACTTGATATCCTGCTTCTTTCTACTGTCTATAGATCTCTTGGAGTACTCTATCCTCTCTATATTGTCTTCTTTGATTCCTTTCTTAACAAGCTCTTTACGGAGCTCTTTATCCTGGTCCCTGGCCACAGAAACCATTAAATTATTAACTGCTATCTTCATCTAAACACCTCATCTGTAAAAGCTTTTCCAGTTATTATACCATATTTTAAAAATTATAGTTTACTCATATTTATCTTTTGAGAAGTTATACCTTAATAGGGATTTTTGCTGGAGAAATAAGAGAAGCAGGCAGGATAATTAATTGCAGTTAAGATCTTGAAATAAAAAAGCACAGGTGAAATCTCTTCAACCTGTGCCCATTAATAGTTCTATCTATTTATTTTTAGTCTTAAAGCTCATCCCAGCCGTCTACACTGGAACTCATATTGTAGCTTGTCACGCTTCCCTCAAAGAAGTTTGCCTTAACATGTCCCTCCCCCTCGGTATCGGCAAATCTGTCCAGATGCTTGTAGGGGTTTCTATTGTATCCCTCGTAGATGGGTTTTAATCCAAGACTTCTCAGCCTTTCATTGGCAAGCCACTTTGTATAGGCTTCCGTTGTCTCAGTGGTTATACCCAGAACCCTGTTTCCGATAATGTGGTTTGTCCAGTTGATCTCCTGTTCCACAGCTTCCCTGAACATAGAGTAGATCTCACCCTCATCAAAGAAACCTGGATTTTCATTTAGGATCTCCTTCATGGTGTGCTGGAAGAGGACCACATGGGAAAGCTCATCCCTGTTTATAAGCCTTATAATATCAGAGGTTCCCATCATCTTGTTTCTGCTAGCAAGAAGATAGAAGAAATTGAACCCGTTATAGAAGTAGATGGCTTCTAGAAGGTAATCTGCTATAAGAACCCTTGCAAAGGTTTTGTCTGTGGGGTTGTCTATAAACTCCTGGTAGATCTCCGCTATATACTTATTCCTCTCAAAGAGGACCTTGTCATCCCTCCACTTGTCGTAGATGAGGTTCCTCTTCTCCTTAGGAAGGATGGACTCGATGATATACTGGTAGGACTGGGAGTGGATAGCCTCCTGATAGGTCTGGATAGACAGGATCAGGTTTACCTCTGGGGCTGTGATGTGATCCGATACATTGGGAACATTGTTTGTCTGGATACTGTCTAAGAATATCAGGAAGGAAAGGATACCGTCATAGGCATCCCTTTCCTCATCTGTAAGGTTAACATAGTCATTCTTATCCGATGTAAGATCTATCTTTTCAGGGATCCAGAAGTTCCCCATCATCACCCTGTAGAGGCTGTTGGCCCACTGATACTTTACATTGTTTAAGTTAAAGATATTGGTGGAATCTCCCTTTATAATCCTTCTGGCTTCCAGGGTGTCGGAACCCAGGGGGTTAAATAGTTTTTTTCTATCCACTACAGCTTTCACACTCCTCTTTCTCCTTGGCTACATTGGTATTTCTCTGAATAGTTCTTGTATAGTAGATGGACTTGCATCCCCTCTTCCAGGCAGTCATGATTGTGTCGTAGATGTCCTTGGCCTTGATATCCTTATTCAGGTCGAAGATAAGCTCCATGGATACTCCCTGGCTTACCCACTTACCTATACGGCTCATTACCTCTACATACCTCTTTGGCTCGATCTTCCTAAACTCTGTATAGAACCACGACCTGTCCTTTAGATGCTTTACAACCCTTGGAACAGCTCCCTTCTGATTCTTCTCGATGAAGAACCTAGAGAAGGCTGGATTTACCGAAGCAGTGGCTCCCATGAGAAGGGAGGAAGATGTATTTGGAGCTATGGCAGTGAGTTCTCCGTTACGTATACCGTGTTTCTCCACAAGGTCATATACCTCCCTCCACTCTGGAGCCAGCTTGGAGTTCTCCTCATACCACTTTCTGTCCTTTTCGAAGAAGATGCCTTTGTCCCAGTTGGAGCCTTCAAAGTTTACATACCTTCCCCTGCTTTCAGCCAGGAGAGCGCTTCCCTTTAGAGTGTAGAGAGCTATTCTTTCAAAGAGCTCATCTACTTCCTCATCGGCTTCCTCATATGCCAGGTAGTTACGGGCAAGGTAGTCGGCCAGTCCCATAGCTCCCACACCAATAGTCCTGTAAAGATCGTTGTGTCTTCCAGACTCCCTTATGGGACTCTCAGTTAGGTCGATGGTGTTATCCAGCAGCCTCACAGCTAGGATGGATGTATCCTCCAGTTCCCCCTCCTCCAGTTCAGTAAGGTTAAGGGATACAAGGTTGCAGGTATGTACTTCTCCAAGCTCAGTTTCAACACTACCCCTGTCTCCCTTCCTTGTTTCCACAAACTTTTTTGTGGGGGAGAAGTTGGAAAAACTCTCCATACATAGGTTACCATTTCCAATCATCCCCTTGTGCTGGTTGTGGTTCATCCTGTTGGCAGTATCCTTGAAGAAGATATAGGGCATACCAGTTTCTATCTGGATCTTCATGATCTCCTTTAATATCTCCAGGGCATACATGGTCTTTCTCAAAGTAAGGTCTTTATCGCCTTCTAGTTTTTCATAGAACTCCCTGAACTCATCTCCATGGAGCTCACACAGCTCCACTCCATACTTCCTCCTTACCTCATAGGGATCGAAGAGGGTCCATGAACCTCTCTGCTCAACCCTTTCCATAAAGAGGTCGGAGACAACTATCTGGGGATAGATGTCATAGGCTTTACCCCTCTGATCTCCGTTCTCCGTCTGGAGTTCAAGAAACTGCTCCATATCTATATGCCAGGAATCTATTGCCATGGTAACAGCTCCCGCTCTACGCCCCTGCTGGTTCACAGCTACAGCAGTGTCGTTGAAGATCTTTATCCACGGAACTATACCACCGCTAGCATTGGGATAACCGTTTACCCACGATCCCTTTCCTCTGATACGAGAGAGGTTTATCCCAACTCCCCCGCCATTCTTACTTATCTTTGCCACTGAATCCACATTGTAGAAGATAGATTCTATATTGTCATCCACAGCTGAGATGAAGCAGGATGACAGGTTACCCTTGGGAACCCTCAGGTTGGCAAGAATTGGAGTGGCCAGGGATATCTTTCTTAGGGATAGGGCGTCGTAGAACTTCTTCGCCGTTTCCACAGGATTACTTTCCTCCAGGGAAAGCATCATGGCAATTGCCATAAATACCTCCTGGGGAAGCTCCCAGAGAAGCCCCTCATGTTTTAGCAGGTATCTGGAGGCAAACATATTTGCTCCGGCATAGTCAAAGAGCATATCCCTCTCAGGTTTAATATACTCACCAAGCTCCTCCAGATCCCTGGTGGAATACCTCTTTAACCTCTCATCGTAGATCCCCTCCCTGCAGAGGCTGCCTATAGTCTGGGAGAAGTTGTGGTAGGAGGTTCCCCTGTTGTGGAAAACCTCCCTCTCAACCTCCATCATAAGGAGTCTTCCTGCCACAGTGGCCCAGTCGCTCTCCTCGAAGGAGGTCATGGAAACAGCCAGGTTGATGAGGGATTCCTGAATCTTCTTGGTGGTGATATTCTCCTCATAGATGGAGTCCACGTGGCTCTCCAGCTCCACCATATTTACCTCTAACCCCTCACAGGCTCTAACGAGCTTCTCTCTGATCTTCTCTATATTCAGTGTTTCTCTTATGCCCTCTCTGTTGATGACACTCCTCATACTACTCTACCTCTTTTAAAAAATCTTCCATTCCCATGAACTCGCCCTTATACTCAACTACTGGAGCCATCATTACTCTTGCTTTGCTCGCTGCCATTCTAAGCTGCTTCATATCCTGAAGGTACTCGAAGCTCATTCCCTTGTCCTCTAGCATTAACTTTAGCTCCACACATCTTGGGCAGTTTTCTTTTCCGTATACTTTGATCATATTAATCGCTCCTTTTATATCTATCTTGTGTTTTGTTTTTTATTAGATACTATATCTAGTATTATATTTATCACAAATTTGTAATTAGATCAACAATTATTTTTTATTTTTCTTGTAAAGAATTACTGGATCCCTTACAAATACACACAATTAAGATACTGAAAAAAGTTTAATATCTTTTTCAATATGGTGGAAGAAAGATAAAAAAACAGGCAGAAGTTCTATAGAGTCAATTTTAATTAAAGTTAAGAGCCTGCTAAAAGTAGAATCCATCCATAGTCGGACCTCCTGTTTAGGAAAAGAAACCTCCGATATAAAAGACCTATAATTTATTAATATAAAAATATTGTTTTAAAAAAAGCAATAATTTAAACAAAATTAATAAAGGGAAAGTAATATAAGGTAAGTGTTGTGGGGAGTTTCTGGGACAGGGAGGTGTCGGTTATGAGGAGATTTATTATTTTGTTGCTACCACTTTTTATAGGTTGTAGTTTTCAAGTAAGGGAGTCCGAGGGGGATGAAGAGAGACTTTCAAGGAGACCGGCAG
>CAYSGC010000108.1:0-9838 GCA_964430145.1 uncultured Fusobacteriaceae bacterium
CAATAAACATTTACACAATGCCCTTTCTGTGCTATCTTATAGTATAGAAAAATCAAGGATGGTGATAATGTTGAAAACTATAAAAACCTTTATGTTGATGTCTGTAATGACACTTATACTCCTCTTCTTTGGTAACCTTTTGGGTGGAAGAAGCGGAATGACCATTGCTCTTATCTTCTCCTTTGGAATGAACTTCTTTTCATACTGGTTCAGTGACAGGATGGTGCTGGCTATGTACAGAGCTCAGCCCCTGGAAAGGGACAATAAGGTATACCAGATAACTGAGAGGATCGCCCGTAATGTTGACCTTCCAATGCCCAAGGTATACATAATCAACCAGAGCCAGCCAAATGCCTTTGCCACTGGTAGAAACCCCAAGAATGCAGCTGTGGCTGTGACAAGGGGGCTTCTGGAGATATTAGATGACAATGAACTGGCTGGAGTAATCGGCCATGAGCTTGGTCACGTTAACAACAGGGATATCCTTATAGGAACAATTGCAGCTTCCATGGCAGGTGCTATCTCCTACCTGGCAAGCATGGCCAGGTGGGCGGCAATATTTGGAGGGGGAAGAAGGGATGATGACGAGGGAGGAAATCCCATCGCACTTATTGCCACTGCTATCCTGGCTCCCCTGGCTGCAGCACTGGTACAGATGGCCATCTCCAGAACCAGGGAGTACAAGGCTGATGAGTATGGGGCAAAGGCTGCCGGAAATGCCCTCTACCTTGCAAGAGCCCTTAGAAAGCTTGAGATGTGGAGTAAAAACATCCCTCTCAAAGCCAATCCGGCTACATCTCACATGTTTATAGTGAGTCCCCTTTCTGGTGAGGGAATGGCAAACCTGTTCAGTACTCACCCAAGCACTGCAGAGAGGATAAAGAGGCTTGAGGAGATGGCTGAAAGAGGATTTTAACTCTCATCTTTTGAGGCAAAAACAATAACAGGAGGATTACATGAAGACTTTTAAACTTATACTTACCCTTTTAATGACATTGGTGGTCTTGAGCGGATGCTCTAGCAGGGAGACAAGCAGGTTATACTTTGACTCCAAGCCCTACCACTATCTCACCGGTAAGAGCAGCGACGGAAACTATGACCTTCTCCTCTACAAGGTAGACGGGGAGCAGCGTTTCTACCTTCAGGAGAAGAACAGCGATTACTCTGAGATTACAGAGGAGATATGGGGAGCATGGGAGGACAGAAACGGTATCCTAAACCTGGTAACAGAGGACAAGAGGTCTGTGAGGATCTCTGGTTACAAGAGCACCCCTCATGTAATATACACAGATATTCCTGAGCTGGGTAGCACTACCTTCCAGGTATCCAAGAAGATCTATCTCTATAAGGGAACAGAGGAGAAGGACGGGTATACCTACAACTTCACCCTGAGACTTTTTGAGAAGGGAAAGACTATTCCTATCTACCTTATTCCTCCAAAGCATCAGGAGAATACCTTTATCCTTGACGTAGAGGAAGTTAAGGAGGGAGAGGTTATCTCCCAAGAGGAGTTTATAGGATACTGGAATATCAAGGAGAGGATTATGTTCCTGAAGATGGAGGATGATCTTATGCACTTTAAAACCCAGAGAGATAAGCTGGAGTTAATAAGCTATGAAAACAGATATAATCTTGACGGGATACACCTGGAAAAGGTCAGATAAAAGCAACGTGACGTTGCATCCTGATAATCAAAAGGATCACTGATTAACTCAGGTAACTTTTAATAATTTCTATACTTTCATTAGTAATAAAAAAGGGGCAAGGTCGATGACTTTGCCCCTTTGCCTAAATCAACTAAAAAGGAGTGTTACATGAAAAACTTTAAAACCACAGCAGTCTCTGCTCTCTTTCTTCTTCTTTCTCTCTATTCATACTCTATTACCCTTTCTCCTCAGGAGCTGAGAGAGGCTGGAGAGAGGATCTACCAAAATGAAACTGGAGGCAGCAGAGAGAAGCTGATCCACTGGAATATAGGAGAGGAGTTTGCCTCCCTGGGAATAGGACACTTTATCTGGTACCCGCAAAACTTCGATGGGCCCTTTGACGAAAGTTTCCCCGGGCTTTTGGCTTACTATCGAAAAAATAATATTATGCTCCCTGAGCTCTTCAGAGACAATAACCACTGTCCATGGGATACGAGGGAAGAGTTTTTAGAGGCAGCCTCCTCAAAGGAGGTGGCAGAGGCCATAGATTTCCTAGATAGCACAAAGGATATTCAGGTGACCTTTATCTATGAGAGGCTTCAGGGATCTTTAGAGGATATGCTTGCTGCCACAGAGAAAAAGGAACACGTTAAAGATCAGTTCTACAGAATGGCCCACTCCCCTGGAGGACTCTATCCCCTTATCGACTATGTGAACTTTAAGGGAGAGGGAGTTAAGGAAAGCGAAAGGTATATAGGAATAGGATGGGGTCTTCTTCAGATCCTGGAAGGAATGGAGGGGACCTCCAAGGGAAATAAGGCCCTGGAGGAGTTCAGAAGGGAAGCAAAGTTTGTGTTGAAGAGAAGGGTGGAAAACTCCCCCAAGGAGAGGGGAGAGGAGAGATGGCTCCCTGGATGGTATAGAAGAATAGATACCTATAGATAGAAGAGGACGACCTAAGGTCGTCCTCTCTTAATTTCTGAATCCTTTAACTTTTATATTTGAGGGGATCCACACTCTTATTGTTTACCCTTACCTCAAAGTGTAGATGGGGTCCCGTGACATTCCCGGTCTGACCGCTCTCAGCTATCTTTGCAGCTTTACTGACCTTCTGGCCGGCCCTTACCTCTATCTTATCCAGGTGGGCATACCAGGTGCTGTATCCATTGGGATGGTCTATTACCACTGTTTTTCCATATCCCTTGAGCCATCCGGCTATACGTACACTCCCACTCTCTGCTGCCTTGACAGGGGTATTCATCGCAGCCTTCAGGTCCACCCCTGTATGAAAGGATCCCCTCTTACCGCTCACAGGATGAGTTCTGTACCCCCAGCTGCTGTTTACCCCTCTCCACTGTATGGGCCAGTAGAAATCAAGGTTCCCTGTTGACGCTACGGCACCCACCTTAGGGGTAAGGGTGGATCCGGTTATCTTCAGTTCCTGCCCCGGATAGATCCTGGTGTCCCTCAGGTTGTTTATCCTCTTAAGCTCCTCTGTTGTGGTGCTGTATTTTTTGGCTATTAATCCCAGGTTTTCGCCGCTCTTCACCTTATGGGTCCTTATCTGACCTACCTTCAGGGTCTGCCCTACCCTTATCACATCCCCGTTGAGGTCATTGAGGTCCCTCAGGTCCTCTATCCTCATATTGTACCTTCCCGCTATGGAGATAAGGCTCTCACCCCTTGCAACTATATGCTCACTGAAATCATAGATACTCAGCTTCTGTCCCGGATAGATCCTTTCACTTTTAAGGGAGTTTATCCTCTTGAGCTCATCGACCTCTATGCCATACTTCTTGGCTATCAGTGCCAGGTTTTCGCCATTTCTCACTATATGGCTTCTGTAGTCTCCCACATATAACTTTTGTCCTATTTTGATCCTATCACCATCAAGGTCGTTTATCTCCTTAAGCTTCTCCAGGCTTATATTGTGGATGGCAGCAATACCTGAAAGGGTATCCCCGTGCCTCACCACATAATCTTCGGAGAATGCCAGCTTAGATAGAAAAATAACCGGAATAAATAACTTCTTCAACTTCAAACCCTAACCTCCGCTGTCTTTATTTGATCTAAATAATACCTTAGCAGAGTTTTGTGTCTAAAGTGTGAAAATTAATACAATTTATTTTTCCTTCACTGTTTCAAGGTACCTCTTACACTGGGTACACTGCACCTTGTTGTTCTTCTTTATAAACTGAGATGTGGAACATCTTATCCTCTCCCTGCATACCCTGCACTCCTCGGTGCCATAGATCCTGTAGAAAAGTGTTTCCAGCCTCTCTATTATCTCTGCTATATCCAAGTTCTCAAATATCTTCATACTTATCCCTCCCCTAAGCCTTTACACTTTTTTGAGTTTAATTCCTTTAAGTCTAAAGATATTTATTTAAAGAGGAAATCTCTCTCTTTTATCAAATTATCTAGTAGGGAGGAGGGATGAAAATGAAAAAAATCGCTTTGATACTCTTTGCAACACTATCCTTGAATGTTGTAGCTGCTACCCCGTCATATATGGATGAAAGGGGCTTTATGGAAAAAACTCTTATAAAGCTCAAGCTGAGAAAGGATATATCCAAGTCCTTTGATTATTCCAAGCTGAGAGTTTATTCCAAGAGAAGCGGAGGCTACAGAAGGATTCAGGGACGAATCAAAAACCAGGCCAGCAATGACTTTCAGTGGGCTACCTTCAAGGTCATGTTGGGAGAGAAGAAGAACAAGCTGGAGGAGGTATACAGATTTACCATCTATGACTTTGAAAGGAATAAAACCTACTTTTTGGATTCTAAGGTATACGTGGGAGACACCAAGGGAAAAGAGATGCAGATAGTCTATGTTAACAGTGAGAAGAAATAGTATGGGGGGACTTGCCTTGGAGGGGAAGTCCTTTTTCTATGATATAAACCTTAGAAAAAAAAGCTTCACGTCCTTTAGCGGTAAATTTCCAGGTGGTCTCAGTGGAAATATTATGCAGCTTATTTGAAGGGATTTCTTCCAGCACAAAGTATAGTGATATTAGGGACTTTGTGTTAAGTGGCAATGGTTAATCTTAAATTTTTATTCTCAAGGAGTGGTTCTATGATAAATAAAGAGTCCATTATGGATACTGTACTCCCCCAAAAAGAAAAATATTATAAGACCGATGATATAATATTTTTAGCTAAGTTTAATGAGATGCTTTTAACAGCAGATACAGAGGAGGTTTTCGACAGGCTATGTATCTTAATCTCCAAGTACATCAAAGTTGATGAGCTCCAGATCTACCACTTTAATCTGAGAAGTAAAACCTTCAGATTAAAGATCTATCTAGGAAGGGAGGAGAACCTTGAGCGTGATTTCTATCTTGAGAGAAAACCACTACTTGCTCATGCCCTCTTCCACTCTCAGGCTGTGAGACCCCCTGGAGATAACTCCACCCTCTACATGTTTATAAAGGTAAACAATGTCCCTATCGGCTTTATCCAGCTGAAGGTGGATCCTGACCCCGGAGTTACATGGAATACTGTTCGGCTCCTTGAAAGCCTGGTTAACTTTGCAGGAAAGACTCTGGAACAAAACCACCCGGTAGCTCACCTCCATTCTACTTGTCCTGGATGCAGGATCTTGGACAGGGCTTCCTTTGAAAAAAGGGTCAATATAGAGAGGAGGCGGGAAAAAGCCTTTGGAATGAAGCATACCATCCTGAAATATCATTTAGAACACAAGGAGTTTGAGTTCTTCAGGGATGTAATTGCCAGCTGTGTGAGAGAGACCGACTATGTCGCCTACGACTACCACGAGAGACTGCTGCTATTGCTGTTCCCTTGCAGTTCACCGGAGAATGTTGAAAATATCGAGAGAAGGGTAATTGGACACTTTAAAGCATTTAAGATTCAGTACAGATAAAAAAATAAGGAGCTAGTGCTCCTTATTTTTTATACACTTTTTTATATTAATAATAGAAGAATTTTGCACCTTTCTCTTGAAAAAAAGGTGCCCAAAGTTCAAGACTTCCGGTAATTGTCTTTTTTAGCATAACAGATTTTCCGTTTCTTTTATGGGCTCTAGATAGAACCTATAGTGTTTAACGAAACGACGTAATATATTCTGTGAACCTCGACGACTACTTGCAGTCGGCTGTTTAAATTATAAGTTCTAAAGGTGGCCGAAGTAGTCGATATAACTTTCTACTTTAAAAATCAACTAGACCGTCATAACAATTAAGTTTATCATAACGTTTCACACAATTATTTTCTTACAGAGTTATAGTTGTATCCTGAAAAGGTGGGATATTGATAATTAGCGTATGAAACATTAAAAAAGCAGAGTATCCTCTACTCCGCTTCTTTACTTAAATATCAGGTCCTTTCGACCCTCATAGACCGTTCTTCCCAAACCGGTAAGCTCCGGCTTGGCACAAAGAAGTCCTTCCCCTTTAATGGTTAACCCTGTAATGCAGTTAGAGGACTCTCCCCAGACAACGAGCTTATAAAATCTCATCCTTTCCTCTCTACTCTCAAGATTATTA
Organism: uncultured Fusobacteriaceae bacterium; assembly: GCA_964430145.1. GTDB lineage: Bacteria > Fusobacteriota > Fusobacteriia > Fusobacteriales > Fusobacteriaceae > Propionigenium. The sequence goes on from CAYSGC010000108.1 coordinate 6,151, forward strand.
AAGTGACTTAGAACTGCGTCTTCCCCTTCACTGACCATCTGCAAAAAATCGATCTTTCTTTTGATATCAGCTCCCATCTCCTTTACCTCCTCTACTTTCAATCTTCCCCACCACTGTAGAAGAAACAAAAACCTTTCTCTTTCCAAACATTACATTCAGTTTTAGGCCTTGATTAGAATTTACCTCATTTTTAAGAAAAAAGAAACCCCTTTAAGTAATTTTTAATAAAAAAGTTTTCGTTCGTTCTTTTAAAAAGGCAGGTTTAGCTGAAGTTAAATATAACCTTAACTCCATCTTTAGCCATATAATCAGTCGTTTGCCAAGTAAAAATCCCGGGATTACCCCAGATGAAAAAATAGAGTATAATAAAAGGAAAAGTAGAGGAGGTATCATATGAAATTAAAGTTTTTAGGGCATTCAGCCTTTTATGTAGAGGAGGGAAACTTCAAGGCTCTTATAGATCCCTTTATCACCGGAAATCCCCAGGCAGCTATGAAGGTGGAGGATTTTAAGGACCTTACCCACATCTTTGTCACCCACGGTCACGGGGACCATCTGGGGGATGCTGTACCCCTGGCCAAGGCCACTGGTGCAACCATAGTCACAAACTTTGAGATAGCAGATTACCTGGGACAGTTTGATGTTAATGTCCATCCCATGCATATAGGGGGAAGGGTAAAGCTTGATTTCGGAGTGGTAAAGATGACCAACGCCCTCCACGGGTCCGGTATATCCACAGATAGGGGAATGATCTACGGCGGAAATCCAGGGGGATTTGTTATAGAGGTAGAGGGAAAGAAGATCTACCACGCCGGGGATACGGGACTCACCCTGGATATGAAGCTTTTAGAGGATGAAGATATAGATGTTGCCCTTCTTCCAATCGGGGGGAACTTCACCATGGATGCTCTGGACGCTGCAAAGGCTGTAAACTTTATAAAGCCCAAGGTGACTATTCCTATGCACTATAAGACATTCCCGGTTATAGATGCAGACCCAAAATCCTTCAAGGAGATGGTAGAGGGGGATGTGGTCATCCTGAACCCTGGTGAGGAGTACATATTTTAAATTTAAATGACTGTCTGCAGGCAGTCGTCCAGCTTCACATGAATAACCTGCTTCATTGCGTTTAACAAACTTGCTCCCATTCGGAGCCGTATAAAGCAATGTATACTTTGTTCCAGCTCTTAAAGACAATTGCCGTAGGACTTGAACTTTTGGGTACCTTTTGTTTCAAGACAAAAGGTATAAAATAGTTTTATAATGTTTGCTTTTATAAAAGAGATTTTCTTAAATATTAAGATGTATGCTTTATACAAAAAAAGAATGGTCTTAGGACCATTCTTTTTTGCTTACTCTACTTTTTGAGCCACTCACTCCACTCATCCGGCTGGTAGCCAAGAGTAGCCCTGCCGCTGCATCTGACTATGGGAGTTTTATATAGTTCCGGGCTCTCCTCTAGGAGCTTCTCCAAATCGTAATACATATATTGAAGATTTCTCTTCTTGTACTCCTTACCCTCTGTATCCAGAAGTTCCTCCAGGGTGTACTTATTCAGTATCTCCCTGAGTTCCCCCTTGGATATTCCCTTGCTCTTCATATCTATAAACTGTATCTTTATTCCTCTTTCCTTAAAATACCTCTCAGCCTTTCTAGTATCGCTGCATCCCTTTTTACCAAAGATCTGTATCATCATCTGTCATCTCCTCTATATCACTCTCTTTACTACTTCTGAGATGCCCCTTATCAGAAGTCTCACTCCCACTGCCATTATAAATATCTGCATTATTCTGGAAAGGAGGTAGAGCACCAGCTTTCCAAAGATCTTCTCCAGATACTTGCCACTCATGAGGAGTATCTTTATAATAACAAAGGTTATAATCGTTCCCAGAGTAGTAATGAGCACTCCGTCCTGCTGCTTCAATATCATGGCAGTAGCCATGGTTCCAGGTCCTACAAGCATTGGAAAGGCCAGGGGAGTTACACCCATCTTCATGGCATCCTCCTCGGTTGTGGTTTCTATCTCAGCTTTGCTCCTCTTTTTGGAGAAGAGAAGGTTATTGAATGCCACTACAATAAGGATCATCCCACCTGCTATCCTTACCTCTTCCATTCCTACCTTAAAGAAATACTCCATAAAGACATGTCCAATGAGACCAAAGCCAAGGACTATTCCAAAACCAGCTGCCACAATGGTGTTATATATCTTCTCCCGGGTATCTTCTGAAAAATCCTCTGTGAGCCCCATAAAAAGAGGCACATTCCCGAAGGGGTTCATTACTGCAATGAGTGTCAATGCACTGTTAAACACCGCATATAAAAATTCTTCCATCTATCTCTCCTTTATAAAATTACTACTGCAAATTATATGACTTTTTCACCATTATTGCCATCATTTTTTTATTTTTTTGTAACTCCAGTGCCAATAATAAATCATTTTTCCTATTATTCCTTTTTCCCCTTCTGATATGCCATTCGTTAACTAAAGAGAGGAAAAGTTCTTTTTTAATCTGTTGAATTATATGAATTCAAATGTCATCTGTCATTGATTTTTGATGAATTTGACTATATAATATACTATAAATTTTTAGGAGGATACTTAATATGAATAAAAGCAACTCTTTAGGGGAGGAAAAGATACTAAAGCTCCTTTTCAAACTCTCCACTCCTGCAATAATTGCAATGCTGGTAAGCGCCGTCTACAATCTGGTGGACACCTTCTTTGTGGGAATGTTAAATGATAACGGAGCAATGGGAGCTGTTTCCATCGCCTTCCCAATATTCATGGTCATCGTTGCTGTGGGGCAGACTATGGGTGTGGGGTCTGGAGCATATATCTCCCGTCTTCTGGGGGGCAAGAATATAGATGAAGCTAAAAGGGTGGCTGTGACCTCCCTCATTACCTCAGCAGTTGTTGGATTAATAATCACCCTCACTGGCCTTGTCTTTATAGACGAGATACTTAGCTTCACTGGAGCATCTGGTTCCCTCTTTGCCCAGTCAAAGGAGTATCTGCTCTACATACTCATGGCTTCGGTCTTCACTATTCTGAATATGAATATGAACAACCTTATAAGGGCTGAGGGAAATGCCATGTACAGTATGATAGCTATCTCCCTTGGAGCCCTTGTAAATGTAGTATTGGACCCCCTTCTTATCTTTACCTTTGATATGGGGGTGGCAGGGGCATCCCTGGCCACAGCTATAGCCCAGGGGGTGTCAACACTCTTTCTCTTCACCTACTACATTACAGGAAGAAGCACTGTGGGGCTTAACCTCGGAGCCTTTACCCCCAAGTGGTCTATCTACAGGGAGATCCTCATTACCGGGCTTCCCTCCTTTGCCAGGCAGTTTCTTTCAAGCCTTGCTCTTGCCCTTGTAAATGTGGCTGTTATTCCCTTTGGAGACGCAGCTGTGGCATCTATAGGTATAATTCTGAGGGTAACCTCTCTGGGTACCTACGTTCTCTTTGGTATAGCCCAGGGGTTCCAGCCTATAGTGGCATACAACTTTGGGGCAAAGCAGGTTGAGAGAGTAAAGGAAGCTATCAAGTATGCAGTTATCTTGAGCTCAGGCTTCTGTCTCCTTCTTTCATGGACCTTTATTGTCTTTGCAAGGCGTATCATAGGAGTTTTCAGCTCCCATCCTGAGGTTGTTGAGATGGGGTCCAGATCCCTTATAATTATGA
>CAYSGC010000109.1:0-9812 GCA_964430145.1 uncultured Fusobacteriaceae bacterium
ACAATGGAGACTACTACTCCATCCAGATTCTGGAATTTATGGGAGAAAACCTGGGGAAAGCCCTGGGAAGTGTTGTGAATATAATAAATCCTGAACTCCTTGTGATAAACGGCGAGGTAAACAGGTGCAAGGAGATCCTCTACCCGGTAGTGAAGCTGGCTATTCAGAAGTACAGTATGTACAACTCCGCCAAGAGACTGGAGATAAAGGCAAGTGAGCTGAAGGAAGACGGAGCTTCCATGGGGGCAGCAGCAGTTGTTTACAGGAAGATGTTCAGCGGAGCCATAGAGATGGATTAGAGGATAGCAGTGGTTAAAGTAAGAATTGAAGGAGAGAGGTATATGATAGAGAAGTTAAAGAGGGTATTTGAGGAAAGGTTTGGAAGCACAGAGGGATCAAGAGAGTTTTTTGCCCCTGGAAGGGTTAACCTCATAGGGGAGCACACAGACTACAACGGGGGAAATGTCTTCCCGTGCGCCCTGGATTTCGGAACATATGCAGTGGCAAGAAGAAGAGAGGACAAGATAGTAAAGCTCTACTCGGTAAACTTTGAGGAGCTAGGAGTTATGGAGTTTTCAGTGGATGACCTTGTAAATAAAAAGGAGCACGACTGGGCGAACTACCCAAAGGGAGTGCTGGATATATTCAAGAGGAGCGGATACTCCATAGAGAGTGGTTTTGAGGTGGCATATGGGGGGAATATCCCCAACGGTGCGGGACTTTCATCCTCAGCATCCATAGAGGTGGTGACCTCGGTTATACTGAAGGAGTTATTTAATCTGGAGAACACCATGATAGAGGCAGTAAAGATGAGCCAGAGAGCTGAAAATGAGTTTATTGGAGTGAACTGCGGGATAATGGATCAGTTTGCCATAGGAATGGGAAGAAGGGACAATGCCATTCTTCTGGACTGCAACACCCTTGAATACACATATTCAGAGCTGAAGCTTGAGGGTGAAGTGGTTGTAATAGCCAACACCAACAAGAGGAGGGGGCTGGCCGACTCTAAGTACAATGAGAGAAGGGGAGAGTGTGAGAGGGCCCTGGAGAAACTTCAGAAAAAGATGGATGTAGGGGCTCTGGGAGAGCTGAGTATAGAGGATTTTGAGAGCAATAAGGAAGTTATTGGGAGTGAAACGGACACAAGAAGAGCAAAACATGCAGTGTATGAGAACCAGAGAACTCTTAAGGCTGTGGAAGCTCTTAAAAATGGAGATGTGGAGAAGTTTGGAAAACTCATGAATGAATCCCACGTATCTCTCAGGGACGACTATGAGGTGACTGGGAGAGAGCTGGATGCCCTTGTGGAAGCGGCATGGAAGCACGATGGAACTGTGGGCTCCAGGATGACGGGAGCCGGTTTCGGAGGGTGTACCGTTAGTATTGTAAGGAAGGATAGGGTAGATGACTTCATAGAGAGAGTGGGGACGGAATACAGGGAAAGAACGGGACTGAATGCTGATTTCTATGTGGCCAATATAGGAGACGGAGCCAGAGAGCTGGTTTAAAGATTAGAGGAGACAGGCAGGGGGAAGGATGAATATTAACTATGAGATAGAGAGGCTGATACAGCACGGAATAAGAAGGGGTCTTATAGATAAGCTGGATAAGGTGGAGGCAACCAATAGGGTTATAGAGGCATTAAATCTGGATGGATTTACCATCTCAGAGACTGAGATAGAGAGGATAGGAGCAGAGGACAGGGAGCTGAAGCTGCCAAGTGAGATCCTCAATAACATCCTGGATTATGCAGCGGAGAATAAAGAACTAGGGGTACTGGAGGAGAATACCGTTACCTACAGAGATCTTCTAGACTCCAAGATAATGGGAGCTCTGACCCCCTCAACTTCAACTGTTGTAAGGGAGTTTGAGAGGCGGAAGAAGATATCCTTGGAGAGTGCCACAGACTACTACTACGGGCTATCCCAGGCTACCAACTACATAAGGATGGACAGGATAGCAAAGAACATGCACTGGTACAGCGAAACTGAGTATGGAAAACTGGAGATAACCATAAACCTCTCCAAGCCTGAAAAGGACCCAAAGGCCATAGCAGCGGCTAAAAACATTCCTGCAAGCTCATACCCTAGATGCCTTCTATGCAAGGAGAACTCCGGTTACAGGGGAAGGTTAAACCATCCAGGAAGGCAGAACCACAGGGTGCTTCCCATGGAGCTTCATGGAAGGGAGTGGTATCTTCAATACTCTCCCTATGTATACTACAATGAGCACTCAATTATATTCTCGGGAAAGCATGAGCCCATGAGTATAAACAGGGACACATTTGATAAGCTCCTGGAGTTCACAGAGAAGGTCCCCCACTACTTCTGCGGCTCCAATGCAGACCTTCCAATAGTGGGGGGATCCATCCTGAGCCACGACCACTTTCAGGGGGGGAGACATGAATTTCCCATGGAGGTAGCAGCAGTGGAGAGGAATCTGGTTTTCAATGGGTTTGAGGATGTAGAGGCTGGAATAGTCAGGTGGCCAATGTCTGTGATAAGGATAAATCATCCAGACAGAAGAAAGCTCACCGAGCTGGGAGATAGGATACTCAAAGCCTGGAGGAGGTACTCGGATCCAGAAGCGGAGATCTACGCAACCACAGGTGAGGAACCCCACAATACAATAACTCCCATAGCCAGAAGAAGGGGAGAGAGGTATGAGCTGGACCTGGTTCTGAGAAACAACAGAACCACTCCTGAGCATCCTATGGGACTCTTCCATCCCCACGAGGAGGTACACCACATCAAGAAGGAGAATATTGGACTTATAGAGGTAATGGGACTTGCTGTGCTGCCGGGAAGACTCAAGGAGGAACTAAATATTCTTCAAGAGTATCTTCCAGAGGAGGATTGGGAGAAGAGGATCCAGGAGGATGAGAGAGTGGAGAAGCACCTTAAGTGGTGCAGAGAGATGAGGGAAAGGTTTGAGATCACCCGGGCGAATGTTCCTGACCATCTTCAGGAGGAGGTGGGAAGGAAGTTTTCCACAGTTCTGGAACATGCAGGAGTATTCAAGAGAGATAAGGCGGGGCAGCAGGCCTTTGAAAGATTTGCAGATGAAGTAAATAGATGATGGAAGGGGTCGCCTGCTTACCAGGCGGCCCTTTTATCTTTTAAGAAGTTTGAAGTAGAGAAGGGATTGGAGTATAATTGATTTAGTATGTTGATTTGAGATTTCAAGGGATCGGGGAGACCGATTGATTTGGAGGTAGATAGATTTGTATAGAGATATAGGGGTAGAGGAGGCCAGGAAGCTTATAGAGGCTGGGAATCTTACGGTTCTGGATGTAAGGCTGAGGGAGGACTATCAGAGGGAGAAGATCCCTGGGGCAATAAATATATTCTTCGGAGAGTATGATTTCCAGGAGGAGGCAGATGAGCTTCCCAAGGACAGGCCTTGTCTGGTTTACTGCAAGGTAGGAGTGGGAAGTTTAAAGGCTATAAATATGATGGAAGATCTGGATTTTGATGAGCTGTATCATATGGCTGGAGGAATAGACAAGTGGAAGGAGATGGGATATGAAACTGAGTGATCTAAGATTTTTAAAGATAAGGGTGGAGAAACATCCAGTTACAGATATAGATCTGGAGTATATAAAAAAACCAAATGCCATCGGGGTTATGATACTCAATGAGGCAATGGATAAAACCCTCCTTGTAAAGCAGTACAGGCCTGGAATATCAGGGGAACTTCTTGAGATACCGGCGGGAATAATAGAGGAGGGAGAGACGGCGGAATCCACCCTTATAAGGGAGATCAGGGAGGAGACGGGATACCACAGGGAGGACTTTGAACTTCTCTATGAAAGCAGCAAGCCCCTTATTCTTTCACCGGGGTATACAACTGAAGGTCTCTATATCTACATAGCAAAGCTTCACGATGATAACAAGAAGCCCTTGGACCTAGAGCTGGACGAGGGAGAGCACCTGACGTGTCACTGGATAGATATAGATGAGGTTGATGATATAACTGTGGACCTAAAAACCCTCTACGCCAAGCAGGTATTTGATAACCTGAGATTACAGGGAAGGTTATAAAGAGATAAAGAATGCGCCCTTTGTGGCGCTTTTTTAGTGGAGCAGACCGCTAAAAACCTTTTGCTTATAGGAAAATGGCTGAAGGAGGGAGAGGTGATAGAGGAGACCATCCCTTTAGGTAAAGGTTAAATAAGTTCCTAACTTTGAGGTTATAAAAAAATTCTCAGCTTTTAGAAAAAAAATTATGTTAAAATACTTTATAGGGCTCAATTTGAGATGAAAGCGGAGGTAGAAATGAAGAAGTTTATTGTGGAACCAGAATACAGCGGGTATAAGATATCCAAATACCTGACTGAGGTAAAGGGGTATTCAGGAAGAAGTATCAGAAATCTTGAAATATATATGAACGGAAAGAGGGTAAAGCCCTCTAAAAAGGTCAGAAAGCTAAATAGATTGTCGGTTAAGGAGAAGGAGAAAGGGACAAACCTATTGCCTATAGAGATGGACTTGAAGATAGTGTATGAGGACAACAACCTTATCCTGATAGATAAGGAGCCCTTTATAATAGTTCACCCTACCCTGAAAAAGGTGGATAAAACCCTGGCTCACGGGATCATCCACTATATGCAGGAGAAAACAGGAAAGATCCTGGCTCCAAGGTTCTTTAACAGGCTGGACATGAATACAACTGGAATAATTGTGGTAGCCAAGAATGGATACACCCAGGCCTACCTTCAGGAGAGGGCAACCCTGAGAAAATACTATCAGGCAGTGGTCCACGGGATAGTTGAAGAGGATGAATTTATCATCGATAAGCCCCTTGGAAGAGTGGGAGATGAGCTGAGAAGAAGGGTTATAGAGGTAGAGGATGGAGGTCAGGAAGCTAAAACAGCAGTGAAGGTTCTCAAGAGATATCCAGATAAAAATATTACGTTAATAGAACTTGAGTTATTCACAGGAAGAACACACCAGATAAGGGCTCACATGGAATCTGTGGGACACCCCATTGTTGGAGATGAACTCTATGGGGGAGGGGATCAAAGGGCAGATAGACAACTTCTTCATTCCTATAAGCTAGAATTTACCAACCCTGACACTGAAAAGCAAGAAATAGTAGAGGTTAGCTTGCCAGAGGATATGTTAAAAATATTGAAATAATTAAAATGGTTGATTTTTTACCCAAAATAAGTGTAAATTTAGGCCTGTCTGGTTAATTGACAAACCCCTTAAATTAGGTTATAGTTAGAGTGTGGAAAGTGGTTTAAAAGAGTACACAAATAATACGTAGTCTGACACCGTGACCATAATTAAATTTAAAAATGTAAACAACATAATGTGTAGACACACGATATTTTATTTAGATATTTCAAGGAGGATTTACCAATGGCAGTTAAAGTTGCAATTAATGGATTCGGAAGAATTGGAAGACTAGCTTTTAGATTAATGTTTGATTCACCAGAGTTTGACATCGTTGCTATCAACGACCTTACAGATTCAGAAACACTAGCATACCTACTAAAGTATGATACAGCTCAAGGAAGATACAAGGAGAATTCAATCTCTCACACTGAGAACGGAATCGTTGTAGACGGAAAAGAGCTTAAGATATTTGCTGAAAGAGACGCTAAGAACCTTCCTTGGGGAGAGCTTGACGTTGACGTAGTACTTGAGTGTACTGGATTCTACGTATCAGCAGAAAAGTCACAGGCACACATCGATGCAGGAGCAAAGAAAGTAGTAATCTCTGCACCAGCTTCAGGAGACCTTAAGACTATCGTATTCAATGTAAACGATGAAATTCTAGACGGATCTGAGACTATCATCTCAGGAGCTTCTTGTACAACTAACTGTCTTGCTCCAGTAGCAAAGGTTCTTAACGATAACTTCGGAATCGTTAAAGGATTCATGACTACTATCCACGCATACACTAATGATCAGAATATCCTAGATGCACCACACGCTAAGAACATTCATGCTAGAAGAGGAAGAGCTGGAGCGGCTAACATGGTTCCAACTTCAACTGGTGCGGCTGTAGCAGTAGGAAAGGTACTTCCAGAGCTTCTTGGAAAGCTTGACGGTGGAGCAGTAAGAGTTCCAACTGTAACTGGTTCTTGTGTAGACCTAGTTGTAGAGCTAAATAAGAAAGTAACTGCAGAAGAAGTAAACGCAGCTATGAAAGCAGCAGCAAACGAAACTCTTGGATATACTGAGGACCCAATCGTATCATCTGACTGTATCGGAACTCACTTCGGTTCTTGGTTCGATGCTCAGTGTACAAAAGTAATGGAAGTAGATGGAAAGCAGTTAGTTAAGATGCTTACTTGGTACGACAACGAGATGTCTTACACAGCTCAGCTTGTAAGAACTTGTAAGAAGTTCGTTGAGATCTCTAAGTAATTAATTTACTCAAAGACTTATTAACTAAATAAAAATAAATAGCGGAAACTTCGGTTTCCGCTTTTTTTGAAGACATATAACCAAAATTTTAGGAGGAAACTTAAAATGGCAAAGAAGATGTTAACTGATATACAAGTAGCAGGAAAAAAAGTATTAATGAGAGTAGATTTTAACGTACCAATGAAGGACGGAAAGATCACGAATGACAATAGAATCGTAGCGGCAGTACCTTCGATCAAGCACGTTCTTGAGCAGGGAGGAAGAGTAATTGCATTCTCTCACCTTGGAAGAGTAAAGACTGAAGAGGATAAGGCTGGTAAATCACTGGCACCAGTGGCAGCAAGACTTGCTGAAGTTCTTGGAAAGGAAGTTAAGTTTGTAGCAGCGACTAGAGGAGCAGAGCTAGAGGCAGCAGTAGCTGAACTTAAGGACGGAGAGATCATGATGTTTGAAAACACTAGATTTGAAGACATCGACGGTAAGAAGGAATCTAAGAACGATGCTGATCTAGGAAAGTACTGGGCATCCCTTGGAGATGTATTTGTTAACGATGCATTTGGAACTGCACACAGAGCTCACGCTTCAAACGTAGGAATCGCTTCAAACATCGAGGAGTCAGCAGCTGGATTCCTTATGGAGAAGGAGATCAAGTTTATCGGGGGAGCAGTAGACGCACCTGAGAGACCACTTGTAGCTATCCTTGGAGGAGCGAAGGTATCTGATAAGATCGCTGTAATCGAGAACCTAATTCCAAAGGCTGACAAGATCATCGTTGGTGGAGGAATGATGTTTACATTCCTAAAGGCAAAGGGACTTAACATTGGTAAATCTCTTTGTGAAGAGGACAGAATAGAGCTTGCTAAGGAGCTTATGGAGAAGGCTGGAGATAAGCTAGTTCTTCCAATAGATACTGTAGCAGCTAAGGAGTTTGCAGCAGATGCTGAGCACAGAACTGTAGCAGTAGCTGACATCGCTGAAGACGAGATGGGACTAGATATCGGAGCAGCTTCAATAGAGCTATTCACAAAGACTCTTGAGGGAGCAAAGACTGTAGTATGGAATGGACCAATGGGTGTATTCGATATGGCTAACTTCGCTAAGGGAACTATCGGAGTTTGTGAAGCTATAGCTAACCTTGAGGGAGCAACTACAATCATCGGTGGAGGAGATTCTGCTACTGCAGCGATCGACCTTGGATTCGCTGATAAGTTCACTCACATCTCAACTGGTGGTGGAGCATCTCTTGAGTACCTAGAGGGAAAAGTTCTTCCAGGTGTAGATTCTATATCTAACAAGTAATGAGTTTTAAGGGCATCGGTTTATACTGGTGCCTTTTTTATATGAAAAAGTTAAGAGAATATGGTGGATTTGAATAAGAGTGGATTAAAGAGAGGCTAATTTTTTCTTCTGCAATTGAAATTTTACAGGAAAGAACCCTTGAAGAAATTCAGAAAAAATGCTATCATCTTATCAATAAAATTTTGGAGGAAACAAAGATGAATAATCAGAACTTTGTGACAACTTCATACTACTATTATTATAGAAACCAGGATTTGAACTAATTCTTAAAGCAATTTTGAGGAATTATACAAATCCATTTTGTGTTACTAGAAAATTTTTAGTAGGATGGATTTGTATCAAGGGATGTTATTTTAGCCTGTAGGTACCCACCTACAGGCTTTTTTTATTTTTAAATCAAGGAGGAAGAATGATGTTTAGGACTAACTACTATTACTACTATTATTACAAGTCAGATCTGGACTATGCCATATGATGGTATAGATACAGATCTACTTTTGATGGTTGGTCTGTATCCTGATTGAACTTCTTTTTCTTTGAAAGAGCTCAAGGTGCAGACCTTGGGCTTTTTTTATTGAATTTTCAAAGTATAGGGAGAGGATAAATGTTGAAGAATATTGTAGATGGTGTAAATGGAATCTTATGGGGTCAAAACTTGCTGGTGTGGCTGCTTATAGGGGCTGGACTGTTTTTTAGTATAAAGACGAAGTTTGTTCAGTTGAGGTTATTTAAGGAGATGGTTAAGCTCCTTGCAAGGGGAAACAATGAGGGGGAGAACGGAGTAACCTCCTTTCAGGCATTTTGTATTAGTACGGCGTCGAGAGTGGGAGCAGGAAATCTTGTGGGAGTTGTAGCCGCTGTTTCAGTGGGGGGAGCCGGGTCGATCTTCTGGATGTGGCTCATGGCGATAATTGGTTCTGCATCTGCCTTTGCAGAGACGACCCTGGCTATTATCTACAGGGAGAGAAATAAGGAAGGTAAGTTTGTAGGAGGACCGGCATTTTTCCTTAGCAAGGGCTTGGGGCAGAAGTGGTTGGGAGTACTGTTCGTAATATCGGCCCTCATATGCTGGGCTGGAGTGATGCAGGTTGTTTCCAACTCTGTAACTGAATCATTCAGAGTGGCCTTTGGGGCAGATGAACTTGTCGTAACAATTGTGGTGATCCTGTTAACAGGTATAGTTATCTTTGGAAGAGGGGATAAGATATCTCCCCTGTTGTCTAAGCTGGTTCCTCTTATGTCAGCATTTTACCTTCTGGTGGTGGTTTTCATAGTAGTTAAAAACATTACCCTAATACCAGGATTTATCTCAGATATAATCTCTCAGGCACTGGGATTCAAGCAGGCAATTGGGGGGACTCTTGGAGCTGTTGTTATGAACGGGGTGAAGAGAGGTCTCTTCTCCAATGAGGCAGGAAGCGGAAGTGCACCTTGTGCAGCAGCCTCTGCAGATGTAGATCACCCAGCTACTCAGGGGCTGCTCCAGGCACTGGGAGTATTTGTGGATACTATTCTAATATGTACTGCCACAGCTCTGGTAATGCTTCTGGCAGATATAGACAAAACAAATCTTATGGGAATGGAGTTTCTTCAGGAGTCGTTCAGATACCATGTAGGAGATTGGGGAGTTACCTTTATTGCAATTATGCTCTTCCTATTCTCCTTCAGCACGGTGCTGGGAATAATGTTCTACGCTAAAAATAATATAGTTTTCCTCTCTGAAAGGGATATATTTCAGAAAGTATTTAAGGTTCTTATGCTGGTGATGCTGTTTCAGGGGGGGGTGCAGCAAAACCTATTTATCTGGTCCCTGGCAGACTTTGGTATAGGGCTGATGACCATAGTCAACTTAATCGGGATATTTCTTCTTTCCAAAAAGGTGGAGGAATGTTTAGAGGAGTATGAGAAAAATGTAATGGGAGGTGCAGCTGCAAAAAAGAGAGAAACGGTGGAAAGCCTGTAGCAAAAAATTAAGAAAAGGAAGCGGAATTCTAAGGTTTACAGGGTGTATTAAATGGGTAATACCCTATGGATCTCAGGGGAAGGGCTGCTTCCTTTTGGTTTTTATAATAAAAAAATTAAAAAAAGTGTTGACGGAAGGCTGTAATAGTGATATTATACTTCTTGTCCACG
>CAYSGC010000110.1:0-9752 GCA_964430145.1 uncultured Fusobacteriaceae bacterium
TCTATGCCTAAAAAATACGGGTTTTTAATTCTATACTTTCCTTAACAATAAAAACCTCCAGATTAATGTAGATAAGACCACATAATCCGGAGGTTCTCTGAGTTCATTCAATATAACCTTATCAGTCGATCAGTGCATTGATCAGATGGTTGATCAGAAGGATCAGGTGTAGCTGCTGCTCCCTCTCAATCAAGTTTTTAAAGTTTTGTTCATTGGTGTGTGTCAGGGAATATTTAGAGGCCCTGTCTATACTGGACCCCTTGTAGGTAATAGACATAATATTTACATCTTTTTCCCTTACAATATCAACCACCTTCAGGGCAAACCTGTTCTCCCCTGAATTGGATATAATTATCAGGTTGTAATCTCTCAGCTCATAGAAAAGCTCAATATCCATAATAAAGGAAGTATGGTATCCCAGCTTCAGTAACTGTCTGAACAGATACTGCCCGCTTACTGAGCTGGCGCCCCTTCCGAATATATATATGGGTTTCTTGGTCTTTATCTCCCGACAGAACTCCTTCAGCTCAGTGATGGTTCTGGCATCTAGCTTATTCTCATTGTAGCCCTTTATATACTTCTGCTCAAGCTTCAGAAGCACCTTCAGCTCTCCAAATCCGCTTACACCTATCTTTTTACAAAACCTGTTAATGGTAGCTGTTGAGCAGAAACACTCAGCAGCCAGATCATAGGATGTCAGTGATGTAATATCATTTTCTGAAATATAATTAAAAATCAACCAGTCCTGTTCTGAAAAATCCTTTTTACTTATATTCTCTAATACATTCATAGTACACCCATCCTAACAAACTTAGATTTCCATGTCAAGCTCTTCCCTGATCAGCACCTTATAGTCCTTGGCTTCTCCCCCATAGATCGACTGTATCTGCATTCCAGATTCGGTGACCCCCATTGCTCCAAGTTCAGAGGTAATGACATCCTTCTTGACTATTGTTTTATCCTTTACATCTATACGCAGCCTTGTTATACATGCATCCACATCTACGATATTATCCTTCCCTCCGTGAACCTCTATGAGCCTCACTGCTCTCTCACTTTTAATAGCTCCCTTATCTGGAGTGGAAGATGAGCTTTGGGTTTTTATTCCATACTTCTCACGGGCTTCCTTTTTAGAAGCCAGACCAGTCATCTCCTCGGATCTTCCTGGAGTCTTATAGTCAAATTTTAATATCATGAACTTGAATATAAAGTAGTAGAGGATAAAGTATAGAGGTCCGATCCACAGGGTCCCCATCCAGCTTACCCTGTCGCTGTTCAATACATTATATAGAATAAAGTTGATCAGTCCTGCTCCCTGGATACCAAAGGCTACTGTACCTGTAATATACATTACAAAGAAGGCTGTACCTGCTAGGAATGCATGGATCAGATATAGTGTCGGTGCTATAAACAGGAAGGTAAATTCCAGCGGCTCAGTGATCCCAGTTAATACCGATGCTATAGATGCTGCAATCAATACTGAAGCTGTCTTCTTACGGTGCTGTAGATATGAGGTTTTGTACATGGCAAAGGCTGCTCCAGTCAGACCAAAGATTTTAACTATAAACTGCCCCGCATAGAACTGGGTCATCTCCCTTGTAAAGACCTCTCCAGCTGTGGAAAGAGTCCCTGCAAATATATTGACAAATCCGTAGTAGGTCGTCCCCCCCACAGTGGCAGTTCCTCCAAGCTCAGTAAACTTCATCATTGAGTTTAGTGCATGGTGAAGACCAAATGGAATAAGAAGTCTCTCAAGCATTCCATAGAAGAATGATCCAAATGCTCCCAGGGAAGTCAGGAAGATTGAAACTTTGGTAATAAGACCAGCTACTCCAGGCCAGATAACAGCAGCTCCAGCTCCTGCAACGATACTATACATCATTACAATCAGAGGAACAAATCTAGGTCCCTCAAAGAATGCAAAGGCTGGAGATAGTTTAATACCCATAAAGTGCTTCGTTGCATAGTATGCCAGTATGGAGATAATTATACCTCCAAATACGTTAACATCATATACCTGAACTCCCATCACCATTTTTTGCCCGGCAGCTTCCAGATTGCTATCTACCAGGAGTCCTCTGGTTCCCAGTACATAGTTCATAGTATAGAGAAAAACAAAGTATCCCAAGGTTGCCGAGAGAGCTGCTGTTCCCTTCTCCTTCTTACTCAGTCCAACAGCCAGACCCACTGCAAAGATAAAGGGCAGGTTGCTGAAGACAGCTCTTCCAACAACTTTGAATATACCAAATATAAAACTAATTAGAGGTACCTGTAGTAGTGGAATAGCATTGACTATCCCATCAGATGTAAACCCGTTACCAATTCCCAGGATTATCCCTGCAAAGGGAAGGATGGAAACTGGAATTAGAAAAGCACGCCCGAATTTTTCCAACTTACTTATTATCAACTTCTTCATCTTATTCTCCTTTTTATTATCCTTTAAATATTAATCTTCTTGTCTTTTTATCCAGAAGTTCTTCCGTTGATTCCAGGTTATAGAGGGAGTTTTTAAGCTCACCAATACCTATGGACAGCATATTGGCTCTGTAGAGTGCATCTACTCCAGCCTGGCTATCCTCTATTCCCACAACCTCATCCGACTTTAGCCCTATACCCCTTGCTGCATCCAGAAAGATATCTGGTTCTGGCTTTCCCCTCTCTATACTTCCAGGGTCTGCAATGTAGTCGATATACTTTAAGAGCTCAAGTTTCTCCAGTATATATGGAGCATTCTTGCTTGCTGAAGCCACTGCTACCCTTTTATTGGACCTCTTCAGATCAATTAAAAACTCCTTGATCCCCGGAAGGATGGAATCCTCTCCAAGCTTCTCCAGGTAACTTATATACAACTCATTTTTTTCCTTGAGTATACCCTTAAACTCCTCCTCTGGAAGAACTATATTTCCTAGGCTGAGTATTTTTTCCAGGGATTCCCTACGGCTGACTCCCTTTAGGTTTTCATTGAAATCCTCGCATAACTCTATATCATACCTCTTAGCAACTTCCCTCCAGGCAAGATAGTGGTATTTAGCTGTATCGGCTATTACCCCGTCCAGATCAAAGAGGACTCCCTTTATATTGGCTATCTCTAACTCTACCGCTTCAAAGACATCCCCTATCTCAATGGCTCCCCTGCCCTTAAGTTCCTCACGAAGCTCTGGAAGGGCATTCCTCATAATATATCCCTGATCGGCCAGGAGAATCATCTCTTTGTCATTGTGGCTGTCTCCAATGGCGATAACCTCGCTGTCGCTGAAGTGCTCTCTTATTGCATTCCCCTTGGATACATTCTTCCTCACAATCTCAATGGTTTTATTGTCGATACAGAAGTAGTTGTATCTTGCCGAGCAGGCTCCCTCAATAATCCCTTTAATTTCATCCAGGGGCCTCTCATTGAAGAGCTGCCTTATTACAATTTTCTTTATATCAAACTCCTTTAGATCCCTTGTAACAACCATATTGGTCCCTAGGACCTTCGGAATGAAATCATGCTCCTTCTGGGATGAAAATACCCTGTTACCTCCGTCCTGTGCCTCAAATTCAATATTGTGTTTCAATAATACATCTATTACCTCTTGATCAAGTTTACTTATAATTAGATCTTCATCCTTCTTTACAACCATGCCGTTAAGGCCTATTGTAAGATTTGAGGCCAGTCCGTGCTCCCTCTCTAGGTAATCTATCTCCACATGGGAACGGCCGCTGGCTATTCCAAACTTAGCTCCCCTTTCCTGGGCTTTTTTTAAGGCTTCTACATCGGTAGATGTAAAGTTATAATCTGGTTTCTTTAATAGTGTTCCGTCTAAATCTATATAAAATATCTTCATAAGTTCCCCTCTACTATCACTTCATGGGACTCGATCTCATCCTTCATCCCTGCTTTACTTCTCAACAATATCCTATGGGTATCCCTCTTTATAGCCTCATCTGAGTTATTAAAGGTTACCCCTATATACTCACTTCCCCTAGCAATCCTGTAGGTTATGAGATCTCCTGTGATCTCATAAGTGAGCTCTCCATCCTCTATTACCTTTTGGTACTCCCTTCTTACCTCAATACACCTTCTGTAAAAATCAAGCACCTCCAGATCCCTTTCAAAATCTATGGGCTGCCTTGCATTATCCCTGGCCCACCTTTTAATATCGGCAAAGACACTGGCCCTATCCTCCGACTCCGTCCTCGTCCTGTATATATTCTGAGAACGGACATCTGTATACTCCTCTATGGTATCAAAGTTACAGTTCAGGGTCCCCTGCTCATCACCATTGTAGATGATGGGGGTTCCCCTTGAAATCAGTGTGAACACTCCAAATACCTTGGCTGTATTTTTGGGATCACCATCGAAGTCATACCTGGATGCCACCCTTGGAAGGTCGTGAGACCCCCAGAATATTGTAGGCCAGTACTCCACGTTCCTCTGCCACTCCAGAAAATTTTCCATGATCTGGAAAAAGTCCGTTTGAACACTTCTGTACTCCTTCCCCCTACCCATGTGGTTGGTGGAAAACTCCAGAACCAGGACCAGACTCCTCTGATATCTCTTTCCAAGCTCCAGATCGCTTCCCTCTGCCTGACCCATGAGGATAATCTCTTTCTCATACCTTTCAGACAGGTGATCTCGCATCTCCTCTATATACTTAAAGGTTTCGGGCATATTCTGGTAGTAGATGGTGGCATCCTCTGTGTTTCGATCCAGATTGGTTTTGGCTATCTTATTGATCACATCCAGCCTGAAGCCGTCTACTCCCATATCCAGCCAGTACTCCATGGCTCTGTAGATCTCTAACCTTACCTCCTCATTTTCCCAGTTTAAATCCGGCTGCTCCTTGGCATAGAGGTGGAGGTAGTACTCACCTCTTTTCTCGGAGTACTCCCATACAGATCCGGTATTTTTCTTACTGATCCAGTTGTTAGGCTCTTCACCATCTTTAGGTTTCCTCCATATATAGAAGTCTTTATACCTAGGATCATCCTCCTCAGACCTTATAAACCACTCATGGAGGTTGCTGGTATGGTTGGGTACAAAGTCCAGGAGTATCTTTATTCCCAATCTATGTGCCTCGTCTATAAGTTTTATAAGTATTTCCTTATCCCCATGAAGGGGATCAACTTCATAATAATTAGATACATCATATCCACTGTCCTTTTGAGGGGATTTAAAGATAGGAGTTATCCAGATGGCATCTACTCCCAGCTGAGCCAGGTAGGGAAGCCTCTCTGTAATATCTATCAACTTTCCCTCTCCCCTTTCAGAGAAGCACCCTGGAAACACCTCATATATTATTAGCTCTTTATACATCCTGCCCCCCTTCCCTGAAGGGGTCTCTTCCCCTAAACGGACTTTCTCCCCTTAACTTCTCCACTATCTTATCCATAGTTACCTCTGTGTCGTTATATCCATTTATAACTGTCTTAATCATAGGAGCATCCCTGTCGTGAAAGGGGATTGATAGTGAGATAAGCATGGTATCCACCTCATTTACAAACCAGGGAGCATCCACCCCGTTGAAGGCGTTGTACTCCATCCTTATGGAGGTTCTGTTGGAAAGGATCTTTACATTTACCAGGTAGATCACCAGATCGTATCTGTTAGTAAACTCCTCTACAGACATCTTCAGGTCCTCTGCCTCATCTGAGCCCTCAGCCCTGTAATTTTTTACAGTTACCCTGGCCCCCTCCCTCTTCAGCAGCCCTGTAAAATAATCCACTTCGTTATCTTTTATGTTCTTTGTTCTCGTAATGGGAATAACCAGTACCTTCTTTCCTTCAAGTTTAAGAGGAAGAAGCTTCTGCTCATCCTTGAAAAGAGTTATAGAGGAATCTGTTATCTCGGTAAAGATCTTTCCTCCCTCTTCTACCAACTCCCTACCAATGGAAGGTGTGGCCCCTTTTCCGTCTAAGATATTGTGCTTAACCTTTAAACTGATTATCCTTATCACCTTCTCATCTATACTCTCTATGGAGATCTCTCCCCTGGTGCATGCCTCCTCTATGTATCTGAAATCCTCGTCGGGATCTCTGGAGAAGAGGATCATATCCACCCCTGCATTCAGGGAGTTAACTATTGCCTCCCTCCTGGAGTGAAAGCTTGTATACCCAGCCATATGGGTTGAATCGGTAATAACCAGTCCTTCATATCCGAGCTCCTCTTTCAAGAGTTTATTTATAACTACCTCTGAAAGGGACGCTGGATAATGGGCCTTGCTGCTGTCAAACCCTGAGACATACCTTGGCAGGGAGATATGTCCTACCATAATAACCTCAGCTCCTGAAGCTATGAGCTCCCTGTAGACCCTTCCATAGGTAGATCTCCACTCCTCGGGGTCCAGGTCATTTACAGCAGTTAGCAGGTGCTGGTCTGTAGAGGAAACCCCGTCCCCTGGAAAGTGCTTTACCACAGGTATGATCTTACTTTTAAGGAACCCCTCAAACTCACTTTTTCCGTATTCAATGATCTTATCTGCCTCTGAGCCAAATCCCCTTGTGGCCACCATGGGATTGTCTATATTTATGTTTATATCCACTATGGGGGAAAAGCCCATATTGGCTCCGACCCCTCTGGCAAACCCTCCTGAGATCTCTCCAAGCCTATAGGCATTTAGAGGCTCACCTGTAGCGGCCACCTGTAGAGGTGTTACTCCCTCGATACTGTCTGAGATAATCCCCCTTGGACCGCTTTCCAGGTTAGCTGATATAAAGGGATTGATACCCATTCTGGAGTCATTATCCCTTATCCTTCCTCTGAGCTTCTCCTCAGCTTGTGGGCGAAACATAACTCCTCCCGGTGTAAAGGAGAACTCCTCTTCATTCTGCTTCAGGAACAGAAGCTGCCCTATCTTATCCTTCAGGCTCATCCTCTCGACGATCCCTTCAACTAATTTATTTTCTTCAATGGAAATATTAAAAAATGTTTTCATATTCATCCTCCAAAGACATTATATCAACAACAAGATGTACGTGCTTCCAGATTAGATGTATGGTGGTACAACTAAATTCTCTCTAATCGAACATTGAGAACATAGTGGTGATTTATACTTTTTTTAGAGGGCTTATTTAAGTTTTAAATCCAATATCTAAATAGTTTAAATAAAAAAGACACTCCTGAGAGTGCCTTAAACATTAAAAATTATATTTCCCTTATAAACTTTTGTTATAACTTACCTATGAGATCTCGACCTCTACTTTTTCAACTCCATCAAGAGAAGTGTCCATCCAGTTTTTCCCTTCAACTCTTTTTGCAATCATCATAGAGGCTACAGCATCACCAGTTGCATTGATCATGGTAGCAACGGCATCTGTTAATAGACCTATTGTCACGATAATAGGAATAACCTCCGGGTTAAATCCATAAAATCCTACAATAATAAGTGACCCCATCATTCCACCACCTGGAATACCACTCATTACAACTCCACTCATGGCTGAAATTGCTATTGCAGTTAGCCAAACGCTGGCTCCACTAAAGTTCATATCAAAGATCCCAAATAGGAATGCTATCTTCATTAGAGTGGTTAGGGCTGTTCCATCCATGTGTATTGTAGCTCCAAGTGGTAGTACTATACTACTAATATCTTCTGGAACCCTCATCTTCTTGGCACTTTCAAAGTTGGTAGGTAGTGTCGCTACTGAGCTTTGAGTTGCCAGAGATGTTATTACAACTGGAAAGATATTTTTATAAAATGTGACAACGCCCTTTTTTCCCCCTGCATACCATGCATATAGAGTAAAACAAGTTAGGAAGTAGAAGATGCATATCGGGAAGAACATGACAACGGCTCTAGTATATGCCCCCAATAATTCCGACCCATACTCTCCAATAAGAGCTGCAAAGTAAGCACCAAGACCAATAGGCGCATACAGCATTATAATATTTATCATCTTCATAAATGCTTCACTGCAAATATCTAAAGTTTCCACCAGAGGATTAACTGTTAGTCCCCTGCTCTTGCTTACAGAACTCACACAGTAACCAAATGTCATTGCAAATATAATCAGTGGCAGCATTGCACTCTTTGAAAGGATTAAGTTAAAATCTCCCACTGTTATTGCTTTTACAAATTGATCTAGTAGATTGGTTTGCTCTGGCCTTGTATATTCACCAAATTCAATAACTACCCCCTTAGCTGGCGGGAATATAGTTACAATTATGATTATCATTATGGAAGCTATTATTCCTGTTATGAAGAAAATTCCTATGGTATTCTTCAATATTTTTCCCAGCCTCTTCATATTTGACATCTTAGCTATAGAACTAGAAAGACTGAAAAATACCAATGGTACAACTGCTGTAAACATTAAATTTAGAAATATCTGTCCAAAGGGTTTTAAAACTTTAGCTTTTTCCTTTAATACTAAACCAAGAATACACCCGATAATAATTCCAATAAGAAGTCTTATCATGGGTTTATAAGACTCTATAACTGTAGCTCTCGTTATTTTTTGTGACATCTCTCTCCCCCTTAAGTATTATAAACTTTCCACTGCCCTGCTTATTCTTCTCATCCCCTCTTCAAGCATCTGTCTGGAACAAGCAACATTTATCCTCTCAAAACCTTCACCCTCTGTTCCAAACCAGAAACCATCATCTAAAGCAATTCTACCCTTCTCTTGCATTAAAGCCGATAGTTCCTCCTTATTTAATCCATAGTCTGAAAAATCAAGCCAAACAAGATAGGTAGCCTCTGGCTTTCTAACCTTCACCCTAGGCAGGTTTTTAGATACATACTCAACTAGATAATTCATGTTTCCGTCTATATGTTCTACTAGCTGATCTGCCCATGAATGACACTTTGTAAATGCTGCCTCCACTGCAACTATTGCAAATGGATTATTTCTCTTTATATCTAATATTCCGAGCTCGGTATCCAGCACCTCCCTTTCCCCTAACCTTGGAAAGTGTATAAACGCCGCCTGAAGTCCTGCCAAGTTAAATGTTTTTGCCGCTGAAAAACAAGTTATTGTAATGTCTTCTATCTCCTTTGAAATAGCTGCCATAGGTGTGTGTTTATGTCCTGGCATCACAAGATCTCTCCATATCTCATCTGATATTATCCTTACGTTATTTTCTAGACAGATCCTTCCAATTCTTTCAAGCTCCTCCCTCTTCCAGGATCTTCCCACTGGATTGTGGGGATTACACAGAATAAAAAACTTTAATTCTGGGTCCCTTGCCTTTTCTTCAAAATCTGCATAGTCCATAGTATAGTAACCATCTTCATCCTTAATTAGCGAGCTTACTACAAGATTTCTGTCATTTTTCTTTACTACATTTGAAAATGGATAGTATACAGGATTTTGTATCATTATTTTATCTGATGGTTTTGTAAATAACCTGATCATAAGGGAAATTCCGGGAACCACCCCTGGAGTATGGATAAGATTTTCCACATCTATATCCCAAGAAAACCTCTCCTTGCACCATTCTTTAGCACTTCTGTAATAAGCATCAGGTCTATATACATATCCAAAGATTCCCTCTGGAGCCTTTTCCTCCATTGCCTTAGTTACTTCTGGAGCTGTCTTTAGATCCATATCGGCTATCCACATAGGCCAAAGGTCATTAGAACAAAAGTTCTTATCCATCTCAGACCACTTTGCTGAGTGATTTCTACTTCTATCTATATCTTCATTAAAGTTGTATTTCATTCTATAACCCCCATGTTAATCTATTAGTCTATTTAGTCCAGCCTTTAAATCCTCTATGATATCCTCTGCGTTCTCTAGCCCCACTGAGATTCTTACAAGTCCGTCAG
>CAYSGC010000111.1:0-9724 GCA_964430145.1 uncultured Fusobacteriaceae bacterium
GCTGGCTTGTTCAGTGATTAAGTTTTGGAGAAAACACAAAATGGGTTACATTACCATTATTTCTGAAGGTTTACACAAACTTTAGGGTGACTAAGCTATTGAGCGTCATTAAAGACTTTTGATAAACAAGAGGTCTCCCAGAAGCAATACGAGGGTTTAGTAGTTCATTATCCTTTCTTTAGCCCCATTAATATCTACTACAGTTAAAGTCTTTCCACTTTTCTTAATAAGATTTTCATCCTGGAGCTTTTTTATAATTCTCTGAAGGGTCCGTATATCAATATGTATAAGGAGTGCTAATTCTTCTGTAGAATTATAGTTAATAAATCCTCCACTAGATATTAAATAATTAATAAAATACTGCTCATTTGAATATGAAACCTTAGCTGCGTAAGCTTTGAATAATCGAAGGATATTTTTAGACATATTAATTATCATCTCCTCATAGATAGATAGGATGAATTTTATGTCCGCTTTATTCAGAAGTTTCTGTATAGGTATTTCAAGAAGAGTAGTAGAAGTCCTCCCCTCTATAACGCTATCGAGACCTTCCTCCTGAAGGATTTGAAACCTTCCTAAAGAATCCCCCTGACTAAACGTCATATTAAATTCCATGTTATTTTCTAAAAAGATAGAGACTTTGATATCTCCATCCTCTATAAAGTAGATACATTCTGGTTTAGGAATGAAAACCTCTCCTGCTGATATCCGGTGTAGATAAAAGAAGTTGTTAAGACCTTTGGAAGAAATTTGATTTAATTCATTACTTGTAAGTTTTGGAAGTATTTTAGATATTTTCTTTATGTCCATTTTACATTGTATGATATTTATATAACACCATACTCCTCCTTTTACTATTAGTCTTTAATGTCTAGAGGCCAGTCATAAGTACCTCATTATTATTAACTTCAAACAAATATATTTATATAATTTGTATTACTCTATAAATGGAAGATTCCTTTACTTTCTATCCTTCTTTTTATACTCTTAAAATACAGAAAAAACTACACACCTTCTAAAATTTAAAAGCAAAGGATTTTATTTTCCGGTACATACTTATAATCCTTATAGCTTGCTCTAAACAATACCGCATAAAATAGTGGTACTACTCCCAAAGTAAGAGTTCTTCCGAATATAAGTGTTACTGTCAGTGGTGCAAATAGTGTTCCACCAAAGAAACATAGTGGCAGCAACCGCAAAGAGGTGTTATTGTAGTCAGAAGTATAGGTCTCATTCTTCTCTGGCATGCTTCTATTACAGATGCCTGAGGTGTCCTCCCAAACTCTGTTAGCTGGAGATCTATACTACCGATGATTAGAGTTACTCTATTAGATGAATAAAATCTTTAAATCCCATGATTAGAGTTACTCTATTAGATGAATAAAATCTTTAAATCCCACTTCTGAAGGGGTATTTTTCACACTGGGAATGCCCTCTATAGAGAAGGGGGGGCAGCTGTAATGAATCTCAGCTATAGATTCCTCCAGAAAATTTATTGAGTAACAAACTTCTTTTGACAGTATTTTTTTAACCTTATCTGGGTTAAATTTAAAATCGGACCCGCAGCTTATGATAATATAGGATCTCCCCAAAATAAGTGAACTACTTAATTCGCCATTATTTAATATGTAGTAGGGTTTAGCCATAACTTATTCTCCTTTAAAATAATAATAATTTTTACTAAATCTATAAAGTGGTTTAGAATACAAGACCTTCTATTCACCCGTAAGGACCAATAGTCTGAAAAGCCAGGTGCAGCACCACTTATTTTAAGATCTTCTTTATCATGTTTAATTTCTGCGGGGTATATGGCGGGAAAAGCAGTCTTATTCTTACGGCTGTGGATTTATTGAGAATACTCTTCATATGGGAAAAGGTTTTGAAGCTCTCCTCTCCGTGATAACCTCCAATACCTGAGCTTCCCACACCACCAAAAGGAAGATGATGGTTGGTAAAGTGACTGACTGTGTCATTTACACAGGCTCCCCCAGAATTTGTTTCTTCAAGGACCTTCTCCTGGATGCTCCTGTTTTCAGTAAAAATATATAGGGCTAATGGTTTAGGGTGTTCATTGAGCATTTCAGTCACCCCTTCAATTGTAGTAAATGACATTATCGGCAAAATTGGCCCGAATACCTCCTCCTCCATGGAAGCATCCCCCCAAGCAACATTATCGATCAAAGTTGGTTCAATATATTTTTTACCCAGGTTATAACCTCCCCCAAAAACAATCTTATCTTTGTCTTTTTTGAGGATGGATATGAGTCTGTCTGTATGCCTTTCATTTACAATTCGTGCAAAATCTTTTGACTTTGAAACATCATCTCCATAAAATCTTCTGATAGTATCCTTTAGCTCTTCAATAAACTGATACCTTACAGATTCGTGGACTATTAAGTAGTCAGGAGCAATACATATCTGACCTGCATTAAAGAACTTGCCTAAAGCAACCCTTTCGGCAGCTACTTTAATATTGGCATCACTATTGATAATACAAGGGCTTTTTCCCCCTAGCTCTAAGGTCACAGGCACTAAGTTTTTACTCGCTGCAGCCATAACGATCCTTCCAACAGACACACTTCCTGTGAAGAAAATATAGTCAAAGGGAGAGTGTATTAAAGAGGAGATGATCTCTTCTCCACCCTCCACTACACGTATATAGTTATTTGAAAAGTTTTTGCTAAGGAGATGGTTTATAAGTTTTGAAACAGAAGGAGTCTGTTCCGATGGCTTAACTACAACACAGTTTCCGGCAGCCATTGCACCAGCCATAGGCTCAATACACAGGTTAAATGGGAAATTAAAGGGACCAATTATTAAAGCGATGCCATAGGGCTCAGGCTTTATATAACTTTTGGACCCAAACTGTGTTAGGGGTGTTTTTACCTTTTTTATTTTTGACCATTTCTTTAGGTTCTTAATTGTAAAGGAGATACTATTTAGAGTTGATCCAATTTCAGCTGCATAGCTTTCATTCTCATGTCTTCCTAGGTCAGATTCAAGTGCCTGGATTATCTCCTCCTGATTTTCATAAATGATTTCCTTCAGCTTCTTCAGCTGCTCAATTCTGAATGAAAGAGACCTTGTTTGTCCTGTATAATAATACTCCTTCATCTCCTTTAATACCCTTTTACTTTCGTATAAATTCACTTCATTCATAGCATTGCCCCCCTATTAAATTATTGATTGCTAATCTTTAGTTTTATAATAAAACTGAATGACCGATCCTTCAGTTAATGATATAAATTGGATTACAGTTTTCCCAGAAGATTAAAACCTTTTTGTCAGGGATACTCCAAAAGCTGTAACTTCCTTGTTGTATCTTACTGTATCCTCCTCTCCCAATGCCGGAGTATCACTATAATCTGTTCCATCTGCTGCACTATACCAATAATGACTAACTGAAACTACCCAGGTAGTGGTGTCATTTTCTCTATACTTCAAACCTGTTCCAAGCATAAATGAATCAAGAGCAAATTCTATATCTGAGTAGGTGTCCTCATCAGCTCCGGTAACAGCATAGTTAGCCCCTGTCATCCAGGCTACCTTAGAGGTTATCCAGTATTCCGAACCCAGAGATACCTCCCAGCCATTGTCATACTCGCCGTGGGTATAATCATCGTCCAGCTTGGCATCCTTATTGAAGTAGTAGTTTCCCCCTGCAAATGCCGTCCATACATCAGTGACTCTATATGAAGCTCCAAAAGCTAAGATAGCCGGGAGATCCCTCCTGGATTCATTTCCGTCTCCATATTGAGGGAAAAACGTTGAGACCCCTAGAGGCAGAGTTATATTTCCGGGACCAGGAAGCCTTATATCAGCCATCTCTTCATCTGCATCTGCTTCAAAGTTCATATTTATTTTTGTATCATACCTCATCCCTATATTAAGATTTTCTGTAGCCCTGTAGTTCAGGCCGAATACTCCCCCATACCCCCAGGCAGTTCTTTCAGAATCTATGCTTCCTTCCAGGTGCTGAGTTCGTCCTGTTACAGATTTCAGGTCCCCTGCAAACTTGGTTTTTAATGTTCTTTCACCATAGACCACTCTTCCTGCTGCTGAGACTGAAACTTTCTCTGTTATAAACCATGCACGTCCCAGTGTAGTCTGGATATAGTGGTTTCCCCCTTCATCGGAGTTTTCAGTTAACTGTGCATCCTTTACCCCGGGAACCGACTCCATTATTGGGGCTACCATCTCCAGTCCGGGAACGCCATTATCGTATTCTAAATATCCTCCTCCTGCGATTCCTCCCAGTGTCCAATACCATGCTCTCCGATCATTCTTATCGATATATGAAATATTCGGGATTATATCCATTAAATCTGCATCATAGGTATCACCTCTATACTTCATCTCCTCCCTTCCTGTGGCAAGCTGTGCACCAATCTGAAAGTATCTTCCATTTTCTATCTGCATAAGCCCTGCTGGGTTATAGTATTGAGATGTTCCCGGATTTACTGCTCCCTGCTGTGCCGGATTGGCATTATACTCTGGTGTATAGTTTTGTATGTGATCTATAGATGCTCCGTATGCCGCTCCTGATAAGCCCAAAAGCAATACCCCTGAACTCATTTTTTTAAATGTCCATTCCTTTAAATACATTTTTTTATCTCCCTGCTCCCTCAGTTAGTGAGTAATCACTTACATGTGTGTTGAAAAAAAAACTGAATGAAGTATCATTCAGCTGCTAATATTAATGACATTAAACTTGATATTACCTCTTCCCTCATTTCTTTGGTAAGTATCAAGTCTCCTGTGGTAGCTAATCTGGCAATCTCTACAATTGGAGTATTTGCAAATGCATGATAAAAAGATATGGGCCTGTCCTTAAAAAAACCACTCTTAATGTTTTCATCGATGTACTGCATTAAATTCTCCAATTCCCTCTTGCCTCTCTCATTAATAACCTGATTCATGTAGGTTGAATTGGTAAATTGAAGGTAGTATTTCAGCTGATCTTCATTTGCCAGGAAATAATCCAGATAATTGGAATAAACCCTTCTGCATTTTTCCAGCGGATCTTTAATGTCTTCAGTACCTCTAAAAATTTCCTTGTCTAAGTCTGATTTGATCTTTAGGTAAACCTCCATAAGAAACTCATCTTTACTGGAAAAATGCTTATATATGGTCCCTTCAGAAAATCCAGCTTTTTTTGCAATCTTAGAAGTTGGTGTATTATGAAGTCCAAAAGTGTTTACCAGTTCCATAGCTGCCTGAATTAATTTATCTCGTGTATTAATATTCATCACGCTCCTTGTAAGTGATTACTCACTAAAAACAAAGTATAGTTTATACATATATATTTGTCAAGGCAAAAAAATAAAACCAGGGATCTCCCTGGTTTTTTAATTTATTCTGTAATAGAGTTTTAAAAATAATATGTTTACTAAAAAGGTTATTTAACATTTCTATCCAGGTATGAGTTAATAATTTTGATTCTCTCCTCACTTTCCTGAGACAGTGACTTACTCAGGTTTGTAAGGAGAAACTCAGCGAATATCTGAGCAGGAATTATGGAATTAAAGTAACTTATACCAAGGGTATCTAAAAAGAATGTTATATCTCCCTTGTATGCCACTGGAGAGGAGGACTTATCTGTTATAACTATAACTTTTGCACCTGCCTTTTTAGCAATATCTACGAGGAGGGTAAGGGTCTTGGAGTACTTTGGGAAAGCAAAGAGAAGTAAGCAGTCCCCCTTTTCAATATCCACAATTCCCTTTAAAAGTTCCGATGAATTCTCAGAATAAGTAAAGACTTCTTTCATTATAAATCCCAGACGAAGACCTAAAAAGGAAACTACCCCAGAGATACTTTTAAATCCTACGACATATTTTTTTTTGCTAGAACTCAGTATTTGGCATATTGCAGAGAGGGTGTTTAGAGACTGCTCTGAAAAGCCCTCATCGATCTGTCGGCTTATATTTTTAATGAAGCTGTCCAAAATCTTTTCAGATTTTAAGAGATCCTTATTTTTATTGAGCTTTTGTGTGGGAGTTAGTACAGTTTTGCTAACTTCACTCTGAACTACCTCCTTGAAATGGCTAAAGTTATTATATCCTAAAGCTTTCACAAAACGAATCACAGAAGTATCGCTGATAGCAAGACTGTTGGCGATATCTCTAGAGGTCATAAATGTGATTTGAGGACCATTTTTTAAAAAAAATTCAGCTATTTTTTTTTCTGTCTTTGTAAGTTTTTTATTTTTTATGTTTTTCTCCAGGGAACTTAGCATGATTGCCTCCAAGTCATGATATTATATCTTTATAGATAATGTATCATACTTTAGGGAGAAATCATAAATAAAAGTTCAATAAGGTTTTCCTATAAACATTTTTCAAATAAAATGATTGACAAACGACAAAAAAGGTATTAAAATCGGCCTATAAGTTTCTAAATAAACTTTTTTCTGTAAAAATGTTTATTTAGAAACATTTGAACAAAAGGGGGATGTTTATGAGATCAATATCAGTCAGTAAGGGTGAGACTAAAAAGAAGTTTGAATTTCCTCACACCTATGTCATTATTTTCTGTTTAATACTTGTGGCGGCTTTACTTACATGGATAGTTCCATCTGGAGCATTTGACAGGGTAAAGGATGCAGCCACTGGAAGGTCAATTATCGATGGAAACTCATTCAGGTTTATAGAGAATGATCCGGTAAGCCTTTTAAGTGTTCCGCTAATGATAGTTAAGGGGATGAATTTAGCCAGTGAAATCGTATTTGTGGTTCTAATTGTGGGGGGAGCATTCAACGTAATAATAAAAACAGGAATGTTTCAGGCATTGACATCTAAGGTTACAGAAAAATTTGCTCAAAAGGAAGCACTTATAATTCCTGCATTTACAACGATATTTGCCATGGCATGTATGAGTATGGGGGTAAACACCTTTATAGGATTTGCTCCGGTGGCTATTATACTGGCCAGATCCATGGGGTATGATGCTGTAGTGGGAGTATCAATGGTGGCTTTGGGAGGAGCTATAGGTTTTAGTACAGGTACCTTTAATCCCTTTACAACAGGGGTAGCCCAGGCCTTAGGCGGATTGCCTATGTTTTCCGGGGTAGGATACAGGGTATTCTGTATGGCTGTATTTCTTATAGTTACCAACCTGTATATAATAAGCTATGCCAAGAAGATTAAGAAGAATCCCGAGCTAAGTGTGGTAAGGGATCTTGAAATAGCTGAGAGTATTCAGTCTGGTTCCGAGGAGGAACAGCCTAAGCTTAAGAGGAAGCACTATGCTGTACTTCTTATAGTTTTAGCACACTTTGCACTGCTCATCTATGGGGGAGCAAAGCTCCACTGGGGATTAAATGAGAGCGGAGCTATATTTTTGTGGATGGCAATAATAGGAGGACTAATCTATGGATTCTCTCCCAATAAGATAGCCACCGAGTTTGTAAACGGAGCTAAGAAACTGGTATTCGGAGCTCTTATAATAGGACTTGCAAGGGCTATCTCCCTTATTCTGGCAGACGGTAAGATACTGGATACGGCGGTCTACTACCTTGGTGGAATGCTTTCCTCACTCCCTGCAGTCTTCCAGTCCATTGGGATGTTCTTTATGCAGCTGATAATAAACGGGCTTCTAACTTCTGGAAGCGGTCAGGCAGCAGTTACTATGCCTATTATGTTCCCAGTAGCTGATATGATAGGTATGTCGAGACAGACTGCAGTCCTTGCCTTTAACTTTGGAGACGGGCTGAGCAATTATATCCTCCCTACATCTTCTGCACTGATGGGGTTCCTTGCAATAGCAAATATAAGCTACGACAGATGGATGAAGTTCATGGGTAAGTTATTCGGGATCTGGATGGTAACAGGTTCAGTCCTCATTATCATAGCAAATGCAATTGATTACGGGCCATTTTAATAAACTAGGAGAAGGTTATGAAGAAGATAATAAATGAAAGAATTGAAGAGATATCACATGAATTAATAGAGATGGCAGACTATATATTTGATAATCCTGAGATAGGGTTAGAGGAATATAGAAGCGCTGAGGTTATCATTAATAAACTTGAAGAAAATGGGTTTAAAGTAGAAAAAGGAATAGCGGGAATGGAAACGGCCTTCAGAGCTGTATATGAAAACGGAGATAGAGGTCCTTCAATAGGTCTTCTGTGTGAGTATGATGCTATAGAGGGAATGGGGCATGCGTGCGGACACCATATGCAGGGGCCTGCAATAATAGGGGCGGCAATCGGAGTGAAGGAGACTCTCAAGGAGGAAAACTACAGGATAGTGGTATATGGGACGCCAGCTGAGGAAACAATTGGCGGAAAGATAGGAATGGTAAGGGAAGGTTTCTTTAAGGATATAGATGTGGCACTGATGATGCATGCTTCCCCTACCACTACCACAGATGTAAAATCTCTGGCTATGTCTAACTTTAAGGTGACCTTTCACGGAACAAGTGCCCACGCAGCTTTGGCTCCGGAACGTGGAAGAAGCGCACTGGACGGACTGCTATTACTCTTCCAGGGAATAGAGTTTATGAGGGAGCATGTAAAGGAAGATACGAGGATGCACTATACCATAACCAATGCAGGAGGACCTGCCAATGTAGTTCCTAAGGTGGCTGAGGCAAGGTTCAGTTTGAGGTCCTATGACAGAGCATATCTGAATAGTGTAATAGCCAGGTTCAAAAAGGTGGTACAGGGAGCTGCTTTGATGACTGAAACTACCTGCCAGATTGAGGAGATAAAATCTCTGGATAATAAGATTCCTGTGATTAAACTAAACGATATCCTAATGGAGAATGCGAGGGGCGTAGAAGCACCGAGAATCACCCCGCCAAGGGAAAAGACAGGTTCCACTGATTTTGGAAATGTAATGTACCAGGTGCCGGGATCGTGTATAAGAGTTGCATTTGTGCCAGAGGGAACCTCCTCTCACTCGGAGGAGTATCTGAAATCCGGGAAGAGGAAGGAGGCTCATGATGCAGTGATCATGGGTGCGAAGATACTGGCTAACTCAAGTTATGATTTAATCAGTAATATTGATCTTTTAAAGGAGATTAAGGAAGAGTTTAAAGTCAATAAAGAGAGGGCTAGTGCATAGTGCATTTAGTAAATAGTGTAAAACCAAGTAAAGGGTCCGGAAGTTTCCGGCCCCTTTATAATTTAAGAGATTAGTTTTTAATAAAGGTTTATTTTAGCTCCTAGATGAAAAGCAACGTTATCCCTATAAAGAAGTGCTTCAGAGATGGCTAATATATGTCATTTTAAAAAAAAACTTGACACTGCTTGGACATCCAAGTAAAATAAATTCATGAAATATGATAATACTATTAACCTAATAAGCAGAATAAGAGAACTGGCGGGAAGTGTAATTGTTTCCGAGCTGGAAAAGGCAGGGATAAGAGGGATCGTCCCCTCCCACGGAGATATAATAGTGACCCTGATAAAGCACAGGGAACTCACCATGACAGAGATTGCAGAGGGGATAAACAGAGATCGTTCCACGGTCACTACTCTGGTTAAGAAGCTTAATAAGCTTGGTTTTACCGATACAAAGAAAAACGAGATGGATCAAAGATCGAGCCTGGTGTTCCTTACACCTAAGGGAAGGGAGCTGGAAAAGGGATTTGAGGAGATCTCTGAAAAACTGTATTTAATTCAGTATGAAGGGGTGACAGAGGAGGAAAGGGAGGTTTTCCGAAGGGTTCTTGTGAAGATGCACGATAACTTCAATAAAAGAGTTCTGTAAAAATT
>CAYSGC010000112.1:0-9687 GCA_964430145.1 uncultured Fusobacteriaceae bacterium
TCATCTGTGATCCCTCCTTTATAGAGTAATTATATCACAGTTGTAATAATATATCCATTCTTTATGTAAAAAACTTTACTTTTTTTATAAAGAATTCTTGCAGAAGATTTTTAAAAAAAATCAGGAGGTAGATTATGAAAAAAATTATAGTTTTATCAAGCCTTGTATTGGTGCTGGCATCCTGCAGAACTACAGATCCCTACACCGGAGAGGAGAAGGTAAGCAGTACCACTAAGGGTGCTGTGGGAGGAGCGGTGGCAGGGGCTGTTGTGGGTCAGCTGGCAGGTAAGGACACCAAGAGTACTGTTATAGGGGCAGCAGCAGGATCAGCAGCAGGAGCTGGAATTGGATACTACTTTGACAGGCAGGAGGCAGCTCTCAGGGAGGAGCTTGCAAGAACAGGTGTGGGAGTTAAAAGAGTAGGAGAGGACAAGCTGGAGCTTATTATGCCTGGAAACCTTACCTTTAAATCTGGAAGTTCAGCCATAGCTCCAGAATCCTATGAGGTATTAAACTCAATATCAAAAGTATTAGAGGAGTTTGATGAGACGAGCATTGCAATTGGAGGACATACGGACAACACAGGAAACGACAATATAAACAATGCCCTTTCCCAGGAGAGGGCAGATGCAGTTTACTACTACCTAAATGGAAGGGGAGTGGCTAAAGAAAGGATGTCCTCCAGGGGATACGGGTCATCTCGCCCTATAGCAGATAACTCCACAGCGGATGGAAGAGCACAGAACAGGAGAGTTGAGATTCAGATAGTGGGTAAATAGTATATTCACCATTAAGTTATATAAAAATCCAGGAGTAAGCTCCTGGATTTTTATTATTAAAAAATAAATTTAATTCACTGAATAATCCAAAGGAAATTAATAAGAAAAATAACTGCCATAAGGAGTACTGCAATAAAGAGTGAAGAAGCTATTAAAGAAGCTTTATTAACAGTTTCTATTCTTGTGAGTTTACTAATAAGAACAGTTATAAATAACAAGAAGTAAAGTAGAAGAAATACTCTGGCCATTAGATCTCCCCCTTTAAAAATATCAAATAAATTATAGTAAGAGAAATTATCTTCAAAAATAAAAGTAAAATGAATTATTGGATATATTTAATTATGCCAGCTAATAATATATAAAATCAAGCAGCCAAAATAAAAAAGACCTATAATTTATTAATATAAAATCTTTTAAAAAGATAAAATAAATGCTATAATATAAAGCTATTATGTTACGAAAGGACGGTTCTATGGAGATAAGATTAAAGGAAGTAAGATTGGAAGATGATCCTACTAAAGAAACCAGGGAATTCGAAAAATTTTACGATAATTCATATAAAGCAGCAATCAGATCCAATACCATTAAGGAGCAGACTAGGCTGCACTGGGAAGCTATTTTCTGTGTAGAGGATGAAGAGGAAGAGATAGATACAGAGTATGTGGCAGACACCAAAGGAAACTACATTACCCACCTTAACCTTGATGGTTATCTAGAGGGTGAGGTCCTTGAGCTGGGAGAGGATGTAGAACTACACCTATCCATTAAGGGAAACAGCCTACTGGAGGCTCTTACATTTACAGAGATAAAGAAGCTGGGTGTGCTTCCTGAGGAGAAGCTTAAGGCTTTAGAGTACAGCCTCTTTCCAAAGTTTGCCAAGGGATATATCGCAACTGACCTGAAGGAGGATAAGAATGTAAAGGAGTTTATGGAGATATTCTATCCCCTGCTGAATAAGTTTGAGATACTTAAGGAGGTCGGAGTAGAAAAGTTCAGGTACAGGGTGTCTGGAGGAGATGAGGAAACTCAGGAGAGATTCAAGAGCTCAATGGATAAGTATCTTTTTGATGAAGTGAAGTTTATCTACTATGACAGAGGATATGGAGAGTTTCTGGCCAAGAAGGACTACAATGAACTTCTCATGGCAGGAAGCAAGTACAGCCCAGATATGACGATGAAAGAGCTGTATGAATAGACAGCTATAAAATACAGGCAGGAGATTGGACAGATGAAGAAGATAATGGAAACCATAGTGGTAGAGGGAAGAGACGACGTTACTGCAGTAAAGGCTGCAGTTGATGCAGAGCTTATTATAGTAAATGGATTTGCTGTAAGAAAGAGAACCACTCTGGAAAAGATAAGAGTTGCACAGGAAAGAACCGGGGTAATAGTGTTTACAGACCCGGACTTTGCCGGCGAAAAGATAAGAAAGACCATAGAGGACTATGTTCCCGGGGTAAAGCATGCTTACATTGGCAGAAAGGACGGGACAAGGGCCCGTGACGGAAATGTAGGGATAGAAAATGCCAAGCCGGAGGTTATAATAGAAGCCCTTGCCAAGGCCAAGTGCAAGATGGTGGAAAAGGTTGAGAACTTTACCTCTGCAGATATGATGGAGTATGGTCTTAGCGGCGGGGGAGAATCCAAGGTAAGAAGACAGGAGGTGGGAGTCATCCTGGGAATAGGCTATGCCAACGCCAAGCAGTTCCTATCTAAGCTGAATCACTTTGGAATAAGCAGGGAAGAGTTCCTGGAAGCAATAGAAAAGGTAGATAAAAAATAGGCTGATTACCCAGCCTATTTTTTATTTTCCTCCTTTGGGGATTCCTTTTCATCCTTAGGGGGCTTATCCTTGGTTTCCTTTAAATCATCGATAATATCCTTCATCTCTCTTCTGCTCATGATACCTTTTATACTCATAGAACACCTCCATATTAATATTATTTGCCAAGGGTGGAAATATTCCTTTCTGCTGCCTATAAAAGTCATGGTGGAATAAAGGAAATTTTTCTTTAAGTGAGATGTTAAAAAACCATAAAAAATAATGATGTATAAAAAAAACAACAAAAAATCACTTTTAAACCTATGGATTTATTGGAAAATATAGACTATAATCCATATTAGAAAATATAACAAAGTTTTTAGGAGGGATGGAGATGTTAAGAAAGTTACACGATAATTTCAAAAAAATTTTTGGGGAAGAAAGCAGAGAAAGTTTTTTTGCAACAGCTAGAACGTGCCGTCTTTCAGAGGAGAGATCCATAGAAAATACCGAGGCCTATGGTACATATGCAGCTGCCAGAGCCAGAAATGACGGGATGATATCTGTGAGTATGGGGGAGAATAAATGGACCCTTCCGCTGGATAACCTGGACAAGGAAGTGGATCTTGAGTTTATAGCCAGCGTAGTGGAAGCATATAAGTCGTGTGGTTACTCTATAAAGAAGGGCTTAGATATCGTATACCAGCTGGATGTACCCAATGAGGAGGGTTACTCAGCAATAGGGTCTCTAAAATATGCAACAGCTCAGGCATTTAACAGGATAGAGGGGTTCCAGGCTGATACACTAAAGATATTCAGAATGGCATCATAGGAAAGTAGGGAGAGGGAGAGACCTCTCCCTTTTATATTGTCAGAGTATTAATAGTTATACCCTGTTAGGTGACATACATAAAAAATGGTTGAATATATCCAAGGATCGATGTTATTCTATGTTTGACACCAATAAAGTATAAAATCACTTCAACTTGACCAGATTTTAGTATAGAATTAATGGGAAGGAGTTGATAGAAGATGAAGAAGTTACTACTGATTGTTCTCTTAATCTTGGCAGGGTGCAGCTCTGCTGAGGAGAAGATAAACACCCAGGCAATGGAGGAGATAGAGAGGGGAAGATATACCCGGGCTGCCCTACTGCTACAGGAGGCAGTAAGACTCAACCCAGATTACCTTGAGGGGATGGTAAACTACAGGAATGTCTATCCCAGAGCTGTGGATGATACCCAGTCCAAGATAGATCTCTACAACAAAAATGAGGACTATGTGAGGGAGGCTTCCACCTATGAAAATATGCTTTCCCTGAAGGAAGGCCTCTACACCATGGATCCCATAGTTCACAATAAGCTTGGACTCAGTCTGAATATTCCCCAGTACAATGAGATAGAGGAGCTGAAGATGGATGCAGGGGTATCCTACTATAATGCGGGAAATACCTTTGAGGGTCTGAAGCTGGATAGGTATAGGAGAAGGGAGAAGTTTTTCCTCTATGACAGGGGGCAGGAGCTCTATCCCAGGTATATGGATATTGCTGAAAGAACTGCGAGATCCCTGGAGGATGCAAGGGTAGTTGCTGCTTTTGCAGAGGTAACTGGAGATCCTTCCAGAAGGATCCAGATAGAGAGGGAGGGGATCGGAAGGATAAAGAACCGTGTACTGGAGGATCCCAAGCTGTCTAAGATAACTGTCTTTAAGGAGATACCTCAGGGAGAGCTGAGAGAGGCTCTGAGAAGGGCAGGAAATCTATCGGAAGATAACCTGAAGGATCTGAATACAGTGGTGAAGATAAATATCGATTCCTTTAACTACAGACCTACAAGGGTGACAAGGAACTACTACACCAGGTACTGGACGGAAAGATACTATGTCATGGAAAACAATGTAAAGGTTGCTAAGTACAGGGAGAGGTCCTACACCGAGATAGTGTTTGATAAGAGAAACAGCAGCAGGATAGTACTATCCTATGAGATGATCGATTTAGAAGATGGTCGAACCATCGGAAGCGGAGTATTTGAAGGGAACTCTGGAGATCGTTACAGGTGGAGCGTCATAAGGGGAAGAGCTCCAGCCGGTGTTATGAGTGGTGTTGAAAGGGAGATAAAGAGCGGAGAAACCATTATAGGTGAAGCAATCGCCGAAGCCACCGACAAGCTTGGAAGAGACATAAGAAATAATATTTAACAGGAGCAGGAGTTTATGAAAAAGAAATTAGATTACTTAAGGGACATAGGGATCGCTGATATACTTTCAGAGGACCTTGTAAAAAAGATAAAGGTAGAGGAGTATGAAAAGGGAGATATCATGGAGATGGAGGCCTTTCAGAGCGGAAAGGTGTGGAAGATCTTAGATGGACAGGCTAAGATGACTATCTACATGGAGCATGGAGGAGAGTATTACGGTGACTTTACCACGGGGGAGTGGATGGGAGTTGCCGCCTGCCTTATAGACCTTGTAGGGACAGTGGATATAGAGGCAAAGAAGAAAACCAAGGTGCTGACGATACCCTTAAAGGAGATGATAAGAAATCATCCAGAGGTTATGCAGCACCTGTGGGAGAAGATAGCTAAGGGATCGGCCCTTGAGTTTGTAAGGGTGCTGGGAGGTACCCTTGCCAAAGCAGTACTTTCCAATGAGGGATACTTCCTCAAGTATCTGTCTCAGAATAATATGAGGGTAAGGTTTACAAATACAAGGGAGCTGTCTGAGCTACTAAATACCAACCTTCGTACTCTTCAGAGGATAATAAGAAAACTCAGGGAAGAGGGGGTTATCGAAAAGAGCAGGAATGAAATATGGGTAGTGGATGTGGAAAAGTTTGAAGAAGCTCTCATAAGCCAGACGGAAAAGTTTTAGATTAAAAAAGGAGCTGATCTCAGCTCCTTTTTTTTAATCTTCTAAATACTCCTCAAAGTCCTCATAGAAGTCATCGTTGTTGTAGTCCTCTATAAGCTCTTGGATATGCTCCTTGCAGTTCTCCAGCTTCAGGTCTGCCGGAAGCTCTTCCTCCTTCAGGAAGGTAAACTCCTCATCCTCAAGGATTGGAAGGAACAGGTGGGGAAGGGTTCTTTCAAACTCGGAAACATAGTTATGGGATCCAAAGGGTGCTCCCTGCTTGGAAGCCTTGTTGATCTCCCTTGCATACTTAGTATGGTTTGAGCAGTCGTGGACAAGCATATCCCATCCTTCTTGAGCAGCCATCTTCATAATCTTATATGTGATCTCTCTGGACCAGGTAGGGGAAAGGTATCCATTTCTATATGTGTAGAACTTTTCACCGCTGTAGTTATTTATATTATCTGGCCCCAGGTGGAACTCAGCACAGTTGATGAAGTCCAGACCGATAGCAAGTATCTCATCCTTCTTTTTCATAAAGTCCTCATAGAACTCCGGTGTCATGGGAGTTTCGATACCAACAGATTTGAAGTATTTTCTGGCTATCCTCATAGCTTCTATAACCTTGTCACTGCAGTTTGTTGCTCCTAGGTTGAACCTAAGCTCATCTAAGCCTGCCTCAGCAAGGGCTTTGAGATTTTCATCGGTTGAAAGGGTACCATTGGTATACATGTGCTGGTGTACTCCTGCATCACTGAATTTTTTTACTATTCCATAGTACTTTTCGATCTCCATAAAGGGCTCTAGGTACACATAGGCAATACCTGAAGGTTTCTTTTGAGTGGACAGAAGAAGGTCGATATCCTCCTCCTCATAGAGGGTATCTCCAATATCCCACATTCCATCGGGAATTACTTCCACCTCATCCATTGAGTCATGGTAGTAGCAGAACTTACATGTAAGGTTGCAGGTATGAGTCTTTCTCACCCCTCCTAAACCATCTCCGAAAAGGCATGAGATGCATCCCTTGGGAAACTTCTCTTTGTCTCCCAGGAAGAAGGTTCTTCCCTTGAAGTTTTCAAGTTGAGAGATCTCCTCCTGCATCCTCTTAATGTTATTCATATATGATCTCTCTATCTGTCTCAGAGTTGAACGTATAATCACATCATATTCCTTAAATATCTCCTCATTATCTGAAGGAATGTCTGCAAGGTATTTAAACCATTCAATTGCATCTTTTTTACTAATATTCATGATTTTCTCCTTAAATTGGCCTATTAAAAATAATACTACCTTATATAATAACATTTATAATAGGCTATTACAATAAAAAACCATAAAAACCTCTACTTTATATGGAATATCGATATATTTTCGCAGGTTTAGGAGGAAATAATGATCGCTTGTAGTATATCAATTAAAGAGACACAAGAGTGATACAACTAGTCAGCTATAAGGGAGGAAAATATATGAAAAAGGTAATGATTTTAGGAGCGTTTATAGTTGTTGCACTGGCAGCAAGCGCTGCTGAACTGGAATTAAAGTTAGGAGCAGACCTCTATAGAAACGCTACCAAGGACGCTACAGGACATAACCCTGTAAAGGGTTATCCAGGTGCATCGATAGGTGCTGAGATATTATTCAATGAGGATTCTCCATTTAGATTTGGTATTGGTGCAGAAGCCAAGAGTAAGTTCCACGCAAGTGGAGGATATGACGGTCACTACTCATTCCCAATCTATGCAGTTGGTAAGTATGACTTTGCAGACACCCTTTATGCAGTAGGTAGATTAGGGTATGCTGAAGCCTACTCTGGTGGAGCAGATAATGTAGATGACGCCAATGGAGGAATCTACGGAGCTCTAGGTATAGGTAAGGAGTTCTACGATGAGAGATTTAACATTGAGTTTATGTATGAAGTAGCAGAGTATGACTATGATACAGACTTTAATACAAACGAGGATGGATACTACCACGGATTTGCCATCAAGTTTGGTTATAAGTTTGGCGGACCATCACCAGCCCCTGTGGTAATGGCAGAACCTGAGCCAGAACCAGTGATGGTAGTGGAGCCAGAACCAGAACCAGTAGTTATGGAACCTGTGGGACCACCAATTCCACTTGAGGGAATTAAGTTCCAAGAGGTCTTTGAACTTAACAGCTTTGAGTTAAGTGAAGCTGGTAGAACAGAGATCGGTGAGGTAGCAGAGAAACTCAAAGGATTTGACGGTAAGCTGTCTGTAGAAGGACATACAGATACCACTGGAGCAGCTTCCTATAACCAGACCCTATCTGAGAAAAGGGCAGAATCAGTTGCTGAGGAATTCAGAACCCAACTTGAAGGTGAAAACATCACCGTTGAGTCCAAGGGGTTTGGAGAGAACAACCCGGCATTCCCTAACGATACTATAGAAAACAGGAGAGCAAACAGAAGGGTAGAGGTATTCTGGGAACCAGCAAAAGAGATGGAGTAGATTAACTTTAGAGGGAGGGAGTTAGAGGCTCCCTTCCTAATTTAATTTGAGATTTTTCCTGGAAGAAACACTTGATTTAGGCAATAAAAAATGTTAATCTATGGATATAAAAATCACTTTAACTAAATAAAGGTGAAATTTTAATTCAAAAAAATTAAACATAAAGTGGAGGAAGAGATGGGATTATTTGATTTTTTTAAGAAGAAAAAAGAAGAGGAAAACTGGATTAATATCTATTCGCCCCTTAAAGGAAAGGTAATTCCTCTGGAGGAAGTACCTGATGAAGCATTTGCCGGCAGGATGATTGGAGACGGGTGTGCTATAGACCCAGATGAGGGATCTATTCATGCAATAGCAGATGCTGAGATTGATATCTTTGAAACAAACCACGCTGTAAGCTTTGAGACAAAGGATGGGCTTGAGATGATAGTACACTTTGGTATTGATACAGTTGCCCTGGGAGGACAGGGATTTGAAAGAGTAGGTGAAGCCGGTACAGAGGTCTCTAAAGGAGATGAGCTTGTAAAGTATGACCTGGCTTATATTTCAGCAAATGCAAAATCAACTAAAACACCAGTAATCATCAACAACATGGATGATGTTGAAAAGTTAGAGGTTGTAGGTACTGGAGATGTATCTGTGGGAGACCTACTAATGAGAGTAAAGCTTAAGTAGTTATAAAAGTCCTGTTAATATTAGCAGGACTTTTTATTTTGGTGAAATCAGCTCTCTGGCTGCCTCTTCATCGGTGATACAGATAGTTTTCTTTGATTTCTCTATAATTCCCTGACCGATGAGCTTTTTTATGACCCTCTGAACTGTTCTAAGCTCTATATGAAGGAGGAGGGCTAACTCTTCGGTAGAGGTATAGGTAAAGCTTCCGCCGTTATTCAATAAAAAATTTAAAAAGTATTGTTCATTGGAGAAGTTTATCTTGGCAGCATAGGTTTTAAAGAGCTTGATGATATTTGTAACCATCTTATTCAGCATCTTCTCATAGATAAAGTTTAAAAACTTAACATCTCCCCTTTCCATAATTTTCTTAGCCGGTATTTCAAGGATAAGAGCAGTGGGCTTACCCCTGATTATAAAATCGATATTTTCCCGGTGAAAGAGATCGGCCTGGCCGATACAGTCACCTATATCAAAGTCCA
Source organism: uncultured Fusobacteriaceae bacterium (assembly GCA_964430145.1). Classification (GTDB taxonomy): domain Bacteria; phylum Fusobacteriota; class Fusobacteriia; order Fusobacteriales; family Fusobacteriaceae; genus Propionigenium. Next base: position 9,017 of record CAYSGC010000112.1, read on the forward strand.
TATTAAACTCCAGATGATCATCCACATAGCCGTAAACGATTATTCCTCCCTCTTTGATCATGTAGAGGCTCCCATCCTTTGGGGTAAAAAATGTCTCCTCTGGTATAGTGTGAAGAAAGAAGTGATCATTTAAACCATTAGCTTTTATAAACTCTATCTCCTTCTTCTGAATATTTGGAAGCAGGTCTAGCAATCTTTCTATATTCATGATGATCTCCTCCTAACTGATTTATACTTAAACTTAACTGGATAATAATATAATGTCAAGTAATGGGCTAACAGATATTGTGCCCTATTTGGAGGTAAAATAAAACGACATATGTAGTCAACCTCAAAAGTGTCTCAAAAGCTCTCAGAGGGTTAGAATGTTGTTTTCTAGCCCTCTTATTTGTTGAATTGTTGATTATAAAATTTTTTCATAATTTTTTTCAAATATTTTACAAAATGCAAAATGAGAGGAGATAGATCCTCTCTTTTTTTTTGAATATTCAATTTCATCATTTAAGCTGCTAAACCATAACAATATATAAATTTTTCTATGAGGAGATCTAACTTCTCTGGTGATCTACTACACACAGATTTTCTTAAAAATTTCTTTATCATAGAATGTTTTGTTTCTATATCCATTATTTGAAATACCCTTTTTCTTTCCTCACCCTGAAATTTTAAAT
>CAYSGC010000113.1:0-1522 GCA_964430145.1 uncultured Fusobacteriaceae bacterium
GAAGTACCGAGATACAAGTAATTGTAATTAGTGCATAGATAGCGATATATGCTGCCGGTCCCCATGCTCCAAGGCTTATGATTACCTTCTCCATCTTTTCTCTGGACTTAAGGTAGCTGAATACCACTCCAAACATACCTGGCTTTTCCAGCTCCACATTACCATTTACAGCATTGTATGACCACTCGATCCAAGAACCATCGTAGTTCTTTACATTCTCCCATCCAAGAAGCTCGCTAAGTACAAATGTCATGTGAGCAGATCTTACTCCAGACTGACAGTATGAGATTACAGTTTTATCTCTTGTGATCCCCTGCTCTGCAAGGATAGCCTCTATCTCCTCTCTGGATTTAAATGTCTTATCTTCATTTACCATCTTATCCCACTCGATATACGCCGCTCCAGGGATCTTCCCCTTTGCAAAAGCTCCAGCAAACTGAGCCAGCCCATCGTGCTCAAAGTCTGTTCTTGTGTCTAGCACAACAACGCTGTCATCTGTAAGAGCTGCTTTTACATCCTCTAGAGATGCAAACTTAGCTGTATCTGCCTCCTGAGTAAACTCATACTCAGCTGCCTCTGGCTTAGCTACAGCTCCAGTTGCCACTGGCAGACCTGCCTGCTTCCAACCGTCTATTCCGCCGTCGATCATATACATCTTGTTGTGTCCGTACATGTCAAGGATCCACCATAATCTGGCAGCATCGTAGTCAGCCTTAGCGCTAAGAAGTACGATCGTAGTATCTGCTGTTATTCCATATGAACCTAGAGTTTCAGCCATCTTTTCCCTAGTAGCTCTCATACCGTTATACTCATACTCACCCTTGTCTGCAGAGAAATCAGGTCTCCAGATCTGGTATGATCCCTCTACGTGTCCAGCTTCAAAGTCAGCTGTTTTTCTTACATCCAGTACAACAACATCCTCACCGCTGCCAATTATATCCATAGCCTTTTCAGGACTAACTATTATCTCAGAGTTTGCATACTGTGCATAATCCTTGTTAGCAGTTACACTTTCTCCCATGGCCAATGTAAATGTCATTACTAAAGTTAAAAGAACTAATAATTTCTTCATCTATCCTTACCCCTCTACATGAATATATTTTAATTTTTCTTAGGATGGAGGCAGACCGCCTGCCTCCCCTCAATAAAAAAGTTTCCTTTACTTTCTCTTGTTCAGCTCCATCTTAGACTTAAATCTGTTTATCCACTGCTTTGCAGGTCCCATATTTCTCTCTTCCTTGGCGTTGTTGTCGTACTTACCTCCAAATGCCAGGTCCAGGATGTGAAGGGAATCTGCTCCTCCGCTCTCCATAGACTGTCTGCAGGCAGCACAGTAGGAGATCATATGACCAGTTGTTGTTTCATTGGCTCTTCTCTTCATTACCCTGTCTGCTACATCTGGGTTTGCCGGTACTACCATTCCACCAAATCCGCAACATCTTGTCTTTCCTCTGGAGTTTTCAAGCTCCTCTACCTTATATCCCAGCTCATTTACAATCCATCTGATACCGTCGTGAAGATC
>CAYSGC010000113.1:1622-7667 GCA_964430145.1 uncultured Fusobacteriaceae bacterium
CCTCTACCTTATATCCCAGCTCATTTACAATCCATCTGATACCGTCGTGAAGATCGGATCTGTCTCTTGTAGAACATGAGTCGTGGATATTGAATACCACATCAGATCCCTTACCTACTCCATACTGCTCCTTTGGAAGACCGATCTCTGGAAGCAGGGACCATAGAGAAACTACATCCTGCTTAGCCGCCTCAGAGAATATTCCCATACAAGATTGGCATGCTACGATTACAGTTTCTGCTCCCATCTTATCCAGCTCAGCCTGAACAGTTGCAAATCTCTCCTTGAACTTATCCTTCTGTCCCAGAGCCTTAGTTGGCTTTCCACAACACTTAAGAAGCGATCCAACCTCTCCGTCCAGCTTATCCTGAAGGTGCTCAAGAGCCTTTCCTACAGCTGTCGGGTTGTATGAAGGAAGTGAACATCCAGGGAAGAATACATACTTAGTCTTCTTTCCGTGAGGTGCAGGGTTGCTAGTATTAAATACCTTGGAATACCCCAGGAACTGGTGAACATCTATTGCCTTGTGTCCCTCCATTGGAGATTTACCGTTGTTGTCCTTTACATACTCAGGTCTCATTCCAAGGAATGCACTCTTCATATCAAAGTCCTTAGGACACTTCAGTGTACACTGAGAACATGCATTACACGAGTAAGCGATCTTAGGATCCATTGCTGCATATCCCTTCTCTAGATACTCCTCGAATAGGTGCTTAGGACACTCTGTAAAGTCATTTAGCATCAGACATTCAGTCATACACAGCTTACAAGTACACTGAAGGCATCTGCTTGCTTCCTTCTCAGCCTGCTCCTTAGTGTAGCTAGCCTCTACCTCATCAAAGGACTTGATCCTCTCTGCAGGATCCATCTCATTGACACCCATTCTCTCTACCTTTTCTGCTGAGTCCCATCCCTCTGGAAGGTACTCAGCTGGAAGGTGGAGTTTAGTCTCATATGGCCCCTCTGCCTCTAGAGTTCTTCCCTCCTTCAGGTCCTTTCCATTCAGGAATCTGTCCACAGATATAGAAGCTCTTCTTCCCTCAGCCATAGCTCCGATTACGATAAATGCAGTAGCACAGTCTCCCGCCACAAACACCTTCTCATCTGCTGTAGACTGCATAGTTAGAGGGTCTGCTTCAAAGGTACCATTTCCTCTTTTTTCCATGCTCTCATTCTTATCAAAGGATGCATCTACACCCTGACCAATGGCAAATACCACTGTATCTACATCTAATATTTTCTTATTATTTTCATCAAACTTAGGAGCAAATCTTCCCTCATCGTCAAAGATAGATATACACTCCTTGATTACAAGTCCGCTGACTCTTCCATTCTCATCCACAATGATGTTGTCTGTACCCATAGCCAGGTTAAACTTTACTCCTTCGGCCACTGCACCGTGGATCTCGTGCATAGAGGATGCCATAGCCTCATGAGTGGGCTCTAGACACACTGCGTGTACCTCTTCCACACCAGCTACTCTTAGAGACGATCTTGCACAGTCCATCGCAACATCTCCACCACCGATTACAGCTACTCTCTTTCCTGCTCCCTCAAAGTTTCTTGTAAGAGAGATCTCCTTAAGGTACTCTGCTGCGTGATATACTCCATTGGCATCTGAGTTTTCAAGTCTTGTATCCACTCTTCCAGCCTGTCTTCCCACAGCTACGATCACTGCATCGTGGGTATTCTTCAGCTCATCAAAGTCGATATCCTTTCCTATCTCCACTCCAAGCTTGATAGTTACTCCTAGCTTTTCAAGGATAGAGTACTCTGTGTCGATTACCTCTCTAGGCAGTCTGTACTCAGGAATACCTACTCTCATCATTCCCCCTAGCACAGGAAGCTTCTCATAGATAGTTACCTCGTGGCCCTTTCTAGCCAGATCCATTGCTGCCTGGGCTCCTGCAGGTCCTGCACCAATTACCGCTACCTTCTTTCCGCTTGCTGGTGCTTTTTCGGTATTCCAGTTAGCAGGGTTGTCAAAGTTGTCTGCAGCGTATCTTTTCAGATTAGCTACCGATATAGGAGAATCTTCCTCTCCCCTTCTACAGCCACCCTCACAAGGGTGTGCACATATTCTCCCTAGAGTTCCTGGCAGGAATAGCTTCTCCCTGATTAGAGATATCGCTTCCTCTCCCTTTCCCTCTCCTATAAGGTTTATGTACCCCTTAACATCTGTATGCATTGGACAGGCAGACTGACACGCTGGCTTAGAGTCACCCATACAATTATCTACAATATCCTGCATCCTTTCGATTACATCATTACCTAGTTTTCCCATCTATCCTCTTCCTCCTGCTACCCCGGGGGGGTATGAAAATTATAAAAAAATATTGAAAGCTCTACCCCTAGGGGGTAGGCTTTCATATCTTAAACCTTGCTATATCTAATGACTACATTCCAAATTTCTTAGGAGCATCTGAAGCCCCATACTCTATCCAAGAACCGTCATAGTTCTTTACATTGTCATATCCAAGGATCTCAATTAGAGCAAACATTGTCTGAGTTGATCTTACTGCCGACTTACAGTGTGGCATGATTACCTTAAGGTCTTTAGTTACCCCTGCATCCTCATAGATCTTTGCTAGCTCCTCCTTAGACTTGTATGTCCCCTCTGGAGTAATGTTGTTATTCCACTCGATGAATACAGAGTTTGGAACGTGTCCCTTGATTCTTTCCATCTTAGATCTTGTATCGATTACAACCATCTCTGAATCATCTATAGATTTCTTTACCTCTTCTAGATCTGCGACTAGATCTTTGTTAGCTTCCTGTGCCACGTACTTGCTTTCCTTCTTAGGCTCGCTTGGAGCTGCCATAGGAAGTCCTGCTTTCTCCCAAGCCATAATCTGACCATCTACCACAAAGATATCTCCCTTGTGACCATATAGGTGAAGGATCCACCAAAGTCTTGTAGCATTCATCATTCCCTCATCGTCAACTATTACAATAGTGTCTGTCTCCTCTATCCCCTTAGCCGACATAAGGTTTTCAAACTCTTCCTTTGGAAGAACCATTCCGTTGATTCCGTCTACCTGTCTTGCTACATCCTTGTTTAGGATTACCATTGCTCCTGGTATTGTTTTAGCAGGAACCTTGTCCCATCTGTAGTCCAGTACTACTACATCCTCTCTGTCCTTGATCTCATTTACTTTCTCAGGTGTAATAAGTCCACCTGCAAAAGCCATTGAGCAAAGAAGAAATGTCATAACTATTCCCAATATCTTTTTCATTGTTGCCCTCCCTGTAAAATTTATAATTAATACTTAAATTAATTCTTATCTGCTGGCAGGTCCTTGTTATATGACCACTCTATCCAAGAACCGTCGTAGTTCTTTACATTGTCATATCCAAGAAGCTGAGTTAACACAAATGTTGTATGAGCTGATCTCACACCCGACTGACAGTAAGCTATAGCTCCTCTATCTTCAAACTCTCCGTAGATCTTCTCAAGCTCCTCTACAGATTTAAAGGTCTTGTCTCCCTCATAGTTAACAGCTGTTTCCCAAGGAATAAACGTTTCACTTGGTATTCTACCAGGTCTGAAAGCACCCTTCTTAGTAGTTGTTCCCTCATGCTCCTCTGTTGATCTTGTGTCGATAATAGGAGTTTCCTTGGTCTCCACTGCACTCTTTACATCATCTAGCATAGCCAGCTTGCTGTAATCCTCATTCCCCTTAAACTTAAACTCCTGCTCCACAGCCTTATCTCCAAATCCTCTCTGGAAATCAAGACCTGCAGCCTTCCATCCATCAACTCCACCATCTATCAGAGATACATTGTGGAATCCGTACATATCAAGGATCCACCATAATCTCGCTGCATCGTAGTCTGCCTTGGCATCATAGATAAGAACATAGGTATCTGAATTTACTCCAAGCTTTCCAAGCTCCTTCTCCATCTTTTCCTTGCTTGCTCTCATACCTCCAAATGGGTACTCATCCTTCTCCGCTCCCATAGCCGGTCTCCACATATTCTGTGCCCCTGGAATATGACCTGCCATAAAGTGTGCTGAACTTCTGGTGTCTATTACCACCACATTTTTCTCAGTCTCCATGATCTCCTTTGCCTGCTCTGCACTTACTAAAGCCTTTGGATTAGCATACTGTGAATAATCCTTTGCCAGTGCCACAACTGTAGTTAAAATCATCGCCACCAATACCAATAATTTTTTCATACTTTCCTCCCCTTTTCATAAAATAATAATATATATAACTCTCTCTAATACATTTATATTATTTTTTTCACATTAGTCAACAAAAAATATTACATTTAATAAGGGTTTTTCAATGTTTTTTGTATTTTTTTCACATATAACGAGAAAAAAATTATTTCATCATCTTCTTTACATAGGTAAAGAAGTCCTCCATGTTTCTCTCCTCATTTAAGCAAACATTTAAGAAGAGCTCCATAATCTCCTTGTTTACACTCTTCATAGCTGAGTTAATTGCAAGGGTCTGATTCAAGATATTGGCACAGTAGTCCTCATTGTCCACCATCTTCTTTACTCCCCTTACCTGCCCCTCTATCTTAGAGAGCCTTTTCATTATATCCTCTCTCTTCTCCCTTGCCTCCTCCTGACTAAGCTTGGTAATTAGAGGCTGGGTATTGGAGTAGGTCTTCTGCCAGGCCTTGAGTCCCCCTGCCATATCATAGACTTCCACAAAGCCCATCTTTACCATGAGGGCTGCTGCTGCCTTACTTCTTCCCCCGACAGCACAGTAGACTAAGTAGGGAAGGTTTTTGTCCAGCTTTTCAATCTCCTTCTTGAAGTTGGAGAGCTTGAAAAAATCTATCACCAAAGAATTTTCAATATTCCCCTCACTCTCGTGTTCCTTTTCAGTTCTAACGTCTAGATAGACCAGGTCATTCCTGCTATCCATTAAGTTTTTACACTCTTCCAAGGAAAGGGTTTTAAAGCCTTCATTGTTTTTTTTGAAAAAATTTAACATACTCCCTCCTTAATCGCTACCCCCCTAGGGTATACATTATAGTACTGTTATTTTTTTATTTTGTCAACTTAAATCCCAAAATGAACAATTTAAGAACATTAGTTTGGATATAGAAATATTTTTACTTGTAATTTTATAAAAAATGCGATCACTTTAAGGAGGTGTTATATGCTTTTTAAACTAAATAAATAATCATAATATGCTGAAGCGTTTCCCCAGAGCGCTCCCTCTGAAAAACCATACTTTACCTCTGCTAACTCTAATAAAAAGCAATGTGAAGCTGCATCCTTAACTAATTACTTCATGAAAGGTTTTAATAAAAACTATACTTTCCTTAACAATAAAAAAAAGAGCTGATCCTAGGATCAGCTCCTCTTCTTTTCATCCCCTCTATCTATAGGAAGGCATATCTTAAATGTACTTCCCTTTCCCAGTTCACTGGATATCTCCAGGTATCCCTTGTGAACCTCCAGTATATGCTTTACTATGGCAAGGCCCAGTCCCACTCCAGATTTTTTATGGGTTCTGACATTGTCCTCCCTGAAAAATCTGTCTGTTATTCTGTCGATATTCTCCTTCTTTATACCTATACCGCAGTCCTCTACTACAATCTTAACGGTATTTTCAAAGGTTTCTCCCCTTACCCTTATCCAGCCATTTTCTCTGTTATACTTTATAGAGTTATTTATAATATTCATTATTACCTGTTTTAGACTTCCTACGTCTCCTATAACCCTTATATCCTTAATGGCATCGAAGTTCCAGGACAGGTCTATTCCAGACTCCATGGCTATCATCTCCATGATATCGCATATATCATTTCCCATGTGAGCCAGGTCCACAGGCTTAAATAGTCTTTTAAGACTTTGAGGATTCTGTGTCAGGTTGAGAAGCTCCTTGATCATCCCATCCAGCCAGTTTATCTCCTCCAGAATCTTCAGGAGGGTTTCCTCGTAGTCCTTGGCGCTCCTTTCCTGCACCAGCTCTATTTCTATCATACTCTTCATAGAAGCTATGGGTGTCTTAAGCTCATGGCTTACATTGGAGGAAAACTCCTCCATCTTCTCGATATTTATCTCTACATTCTCTA
>CAYSGC010000113.1:7767-9594 GCA_964430145.1 uncultured Fusobacteriaceae bacterium
CTTACATTGGAGGAAAACTCCTCCATCTTCTCGATATTTATCTCTACATTCTCTATAAGCTTATTTAAGGTAACGATAAGCTTGTCCACCTCTCTGCTTCCATAACGCTTTGTAAAACGCTGGGAGAGGTCGAATACCTCCTCCTTATATAGTCCCCCGGTAAAGTCATTGAGCTCCCTTAGGGCTCCCAATACCTTATCCATTGCATAGTTCACCAGTAGTATCTGGACCCCGGTAAGTAAGCATAGAACAACTAGAAGCATTAGGTTTATTGTGTACTTAATATTTTTCAGGTAGGATATATCCTTGGTAAGTCCCAGGTAGCTCCCCTCTGGAAAGAAGTCATTCTCCGGAAGAGCTATCATAAGCATATGCTTGGTGCTGTAGCTGTAGTACCTGTTTTCCTCTACTACCCTGTCTATCCTCTCCTTGGGAATCCCCTTTAACTCATAGGTTCCAAAGTTATCCCCAAAATACCCCCTGAGAACTCCCCAGGTTTTAGGGAAGTCTGAGGTGGTCATATATATTACCCCCCTAGGGGGCTCTATTACAACTATAGAAAAAAGCTTGCTCATCTCGCTGAGCTGTCTGTCCACATCCTGGGTTCCCCTTTTCAGGGTCTCTGTGAGAAGGGCTATCTCCTCCTCCATCTCCTTTTCCACCTCCATCATAACAAGGTGTTCTATGGAGTAGTTAAAAAAGGAGGATACCCCTATGAAGGTAAATATTATAAGTCCCGTACTTATAATGAGTATCTTCCCCTTCAGTCTGTCTCGGAAATAAAGAAATCTTTTAAGTTTCAAGTTTAAGCCTTTAATATATATCCTACTCCTCTTACAGTGTGGATAAGTTTTTCATCGAAATCCTTATCTATCTTCTTTCTCAGGTGGTTTATATAAACATCCACAACATTGGTATCCGTTAAGAAATCTATATTCCAGACTTTTTCTGCTATCATAGTTCTTGTAAGAACAAGGTTCTTATTTCTAAGGAAATATTCTAGAAGAGAAAACTCCTTTAAGGTGAGCTCGATAAGCTTATCTCCCCTTCTTATCTCTCTATTTAAAAGATTTACAGTAAGGTCCTTTGCTGCAATTATACTTTCCTTATCCTCTGAATTTCTACGAAGAACTGCTCTCAGTCTGGCAAGTAACTCTGCAAAGGCAAAGGGCTTAGTTACATAGTCATCTGCTCCAGCATCTAGACCGGCTACCTTGTCTCCAATCTCTCCCTTGGCAGAAAGCAGCACTATATAAGCTGAGTTTTTTTCCTTTCTCAGGGCTTTACACACCTCTATTCCGTTCATCTTAGGAATCATAACATCCAAAAGGATCAGGTCGTAGCTGTTGATCGATGCCATATACACTGCATCTTCCCCATCTTCACAGACATCCACCTTATATCCCGCTTCCGTCAGACCCTTCTTAAGGTATGTCAATATGTTCAGTTCATCCTCTACCACTAATACCTTCATAAATTCGCTCCTCTCTATCGCTTTTAAATTCCTTATTTATTGCTCCACATAATACGAATTATATCACAATTATCCCTTTGATCAAGAATTAATGCTACTCCTTTTTTGAAATTAAAATCATTTATCTGTTTATTAATCTTTTATTAATCTTTTATTAAAATTAATCCTTATCCTTTTTTTTGAATAGTATTTATTTTTTCCCTCAGGAGCTCCAAACTTACTTTTTTGCTGAGCTTCTCCCTCTCCTGGAAGGTCAGCTGCCTCTCCCGGTACTTTGAGAGGTTTCCAAAGGAAACTCCTAATAACCTTATACTTTTCCTCTCATCTATTTCCTCTACCTCCTCTATGAGCCC
>CAYSGC010000114.1:0-1718 GCA_964430145.1 uncultured Fusobacteriaceae bacterium
TCTGGATGGTGGTTCCTGGATCAGAAGGATGGTATGATAAAGCAGATGATCGCCCTTGGAAACCTTGGACTTCTTTCTAGGTTCATCGGAATGCTTACAGATTCAAGAAGCTTCCTTTCCTACACCAGGCACGAATACTTCAGAAGAATCCTTTGTAACCTTCTGGGAACTTGGGTAGAAGAGGGAGAGGTTCCAAAGGATATAGAGCTACTAGGTAGAATGGTTCAGAATATCTGTTACAACAATGTAGAAAATTATATTTCAAAATAACAAAAGAGCCTTATACAAGGCTCTTTTTATGTTAGTATGTAGCACTCCTCCCTCACTATCCTTTTTTTTACAGACAGATAAACAACAATAGAGGTAATTCCTATTAAAAAGTTGCTTATCAGCATAGCCCACCCGATACTTTCAAAGCCTATATCTGTAAACCTCTGAAAGATATAGAGAGAGGGGATTCTAAATACAAAGAGTCTTATGATATTTAAGGTCATAGCCACCTTGGTATATCCCAATCCATATAATATACCCAATACAGAACTATTTACTGAAAGGGCTATTATGGCAAACTTTTCATAAAAAAAGATCACTTTGATATAGTGGGCAAACTCTGGATCACCCTGGGCAAATCGAGCCACTATCATATCGGTGGATAGTGCCATCAAGACACTTCCCAAAACTGCTATTGAAAGGTTTACCATAAGGGTTTTCTTAAATGCTGACATAGCTCTAGAAACACTTTTATTTCCAAGATTTTGACTTACTATTGTGGAGAGTCCCTCCTCAAAACTGACACATATATTGGTTATCGATCCAGTTAGCTTATTGGATAAACCCAAGGCTCCTATTACAAGACCGCCATATACTACACACATGGAGTTAACTATAACCTTTCCAAAGCTGAAGACAAACTTCCCTAAAAAGATTGGGATAGAGATAGTTAGGATGGGGAGAAGCACTCTTTTTGAAATAGATACTTCTCCCATTGAAAACTTAAATATATTAGAATCTGAAAGGAAGCTCCTTACCGCAACTATTGTGAGGGATCCCTGAGCAACTAATGTTGCCAGGGCCACCATGGCCACTCCTGATTTTAATAGATATACAAAAAAACAGGTCAGGCTTAGTTTAATAAACATGACCATCAAATTTAATTTTAATATTCCCCTTGTATTCCCCTTGGCTTTCTCTATCCCTATGTACACGCTGTTCACCGACAAAAATAATAGGTTTATAACCTGAAATCTAAAATATCCTCTCCCTGCTTCTATGAGCTCCTGAGGAGTTCTCATTGCCTCTAGTACCCCTGAGTCAAACACTGCTATCCCGCATATTGTAATAATAGCTGTTAAGACCGATATAAATATCAGGGTACTCGCACTAACCCTTGCACTCTTTAAATCATTGGCACCATAGTGCCTGGCAATTATTATGCTTCCTCCCGCTGCCAGTCCGGCTCCTATAGAGCTTATAGCTGTTGTTATTTGATCCAGGTACACTACAGAGGAAACCTGGGCGGCTCCTATGGTGGAAACTATCATTGCATCTAAAAATCCATAAGCATAGTTAAAAGCATTGTATAAAGCAATGGGTGCAGATATAGATAAAACTACCTTAAGCATATCTCCACTCAGTATAAAGTCCCTCTTTTCTAAATCTGTCATCTTCCTTCCCCTCAAAACTCCATCCTTTCTCCGCAAAACCTCAAAATTTATCAG
>CAYSGC010000114.1:1818-9592 GCA_964430145.1 uncultured Fusobacteriaceae bacterium
AATTAGGAGGGGGCTTTTAGTAACTAGCTTAGTTCAATAGCCTAATTTTAAATTGATTATCTAACCAGCCATCCACCATCTACACAAAGGACGTGTCCATTCATATAGTTGGATGCCTTAGATGCAAGGAATACAGCTGCTCCTGCAAGGTCTGCAGTTTCTCCCCATCTTCCTGCCGGGATCCTCCCAAGGATCTCAGCATTTCTCTTCTCATCTGCTCTGATTGGAGCGGTATTAGCTGTTGCAATATATCCTGGAGCAATTGCGTTGGTGTTGATATTCATCTCTGCAAGCTCATTGGCAAAAGCTTTAGTAAGACCTGCTACACCGTGCTTTGAAGCTGTGTATGAAGGTACAAACTTTCCACCCTGGAATGAAAGCATAGACGCGATGTTTATGATCTTTCCTCCCCCCTGCTTAACCATATGGTTGGCAGCATTTTTAGAAAGGTAGTAGATTGCATTAAGGTTAAGATCTATTACGTTTTTCCATCCCTGGCTGTCCCCCTCAAGAAGCGGTGCTCTGTGGATCATTCCTGCATTATTTACAAGGATATCAACCTTTCCATAAGCCTCTACACATAGATCAGCAGCTGTAGATGCTTCCTCCTCGTTCATAAGGTTACCCTTTCCAAACTTGATCTGTCTTCCCATAGCCTCGATTGTAGCTGTGAGCTCCTCACTGTTCTCATCTGTATATGCATAGATGAAAAGATCTGCTCCAGCCTTTGCCAGCTCAGTAGCTATAGCCATTCCGATTCCAGTGTTTCCACCAGTTACCATAGCTACCTTCCCCTCTAATCCAAAATACTCCTGTAAATAGTTCATCATGATCCTTCCTCCTAGAAAATCTTATTTAACAAATTTATTCATGTACTCCACAACTTTTCTTCCAGTTCCAGGCACATAGTTTTCTATCAATATCTCCACGTGGGGCTTGTGCTCCTGTATCAGCCTTGTAAGCAGCTCAAAGTTAAGAAGACCCTCCCCAACTGTGGCCACCTCCCTCTTGCCCTCTACAATAACAAAGTCCTTCAGGTGGATGGCGTTTATCCTGTCTCCGAAAAGCTCAAAGCACTCCCTCATAATCTGATCCTGCTCCATATAGTTCTCACCATTGATGTAGTTTACAGTATCTAGGATTATCTGAAGGTTGTTTGAGTTTATCGTGTCCAAAACCCTTCTTACCTTTTTAGGCGTATTGAAGATCTCGCTCCACACTCCCTCTATGGCAACTATCACACCAAACTTTTCAGCCTCAGCTACAAGCTGCTTCAGTGTGTCCACAGCTCTTTCAAAGGCCTCCTCTGTATAGTTAAGCTCAGTGAATGATTTGTCCTCAGAGTAACATCCTGCCTCACTTGCCACCATCTTACATCCAAGGTCCGAAGCAAACCTTATGTGCTCCTTAAAGTACTCTATCTCCCTTTCCCTCTTCTCATCTACAGGCTGACCCATATTGATATAGCAACCGAAGATAGATACTCTTATCCCCTCTCTGGCAAGCTCCTCCCTGAAGTGGTTCATCATCCCGGTGCTTAACCTTCCGTGGAAGCTTCCATACTCAGGGAGGGCTTTTTTAAGGGCAAGCTGAAGGTGGTTAAACCCCTCTGCCCTTACCTTAGTAGCCAGATCCTGAATATTACTCTGAGAGATATCGTGTCCTCTAACTCCAATATTGAACTTCATAACTATCTAAGGTCTTCCATTGCAACGTGGTCCATATCTGTGAATGTCTGGTTCTCTCCAACCATTCCCCAGATGAATGTATACTTTCCAGTAGCTACACCAGAGTGGATAGACCATGATGGAGAGATAACAGCCTCTTCATTCTTCATAATAAGGTGTCTGGTCTCAGTAGGCTCACCCATCATGTGGAACACCCTTGTCTCCTCCTCCATATCAAAGTATAGATATACCTCCATTCTTCTATCGTGAGTATGGGAAGGCATTGTATTCCATACAGACCCCTCCTCTAGCACAGTCATTCCCATAACTAATTGGCAAGACTCACATACAGCAGGGTGCACATACTGATAGATAGTCCTTACATTTAAAGATTTAGGGTCTCCCAGCTTTACAGGGTTAGCCTTGGCGATATCTATCTTTACAGTTGGATAGGATCTGTGAGCTGGACCTGAGTTCAGGTAAAACTTTGCCGGATTAGCTGGATCCACCGATGTAAACTTCACATCCTTTATTCCCATCCCTACATACAGCCCGTCTCTTGGACCAAGGTCATATGTCTCACCGTCTAGAGTTACAACTCCAGCTCCTCCGATATTGATGATTCCCAGTTCTCTTCTCTCTAAAAAGTAATCTGCTCCGATCTCCTTTCCGGCTTCCAGTCTAATCTCTGCATCTACTGGACAAGCTGATCCTGCAATGATTCTGTCATAGTGGGAGTATACCAGCTTTAGATCATCTTTTTTAAAAAGCTCCTGTATTAAAAACTCTTCCCTTAACCTCTCTGTGTCATAGTGCTTTGCGTCTTTATTGCTCGATGCGTATCTTACTTCCATATTACCTTCTCCTTTTCTATTAATAATAGTCCTTATAGTAGTTTCATTGTCTGAAAATAATTAATATCTAACTTCATCCCCAAATCAAAGTATACCCAAAATATACAATATACTCTGAGTATACTAAAATTGCCTCTAGTTGTCAATAATCGATTATTTAGTCTGGTAATTTCTTTAGTTTCTTAAGTTGCACAGTGCATAGGGAGGCTTGTGAATAAGAGGACACCCCCCTTTGACCACAAGGCAATCCTTTTATTTCTTAATTTACTCCAATAAAAATTTAATGCTTCCTTTATTAAGATCAAAAATACAATGAGAAATAATTACCATTAAAGGTGGAAAACCTATCAGTTCAATATTGAAGATGTCTTCTCCGTTTAAACTATTGGGATAAGCTCCTTAAAGTAAAAGCTCTCCTTCCCGGAATTTAGACCTACCCCTACACCAGAAACTTATTCAGCTTCAGATTGCTCCCTGCTCTTCCTCAAAGGGAGTGAAGTAAGAAGTTCATTGAGACAAAAAAACATGGGTTAGCTAAATGAACTGGGAAGAGTATTAAATTAACCTTAGAGATAAAAAATGTATTGACATCTTCCTCTAAATAAGATATAAAATACCCACAGAACACATTTGCGAACAATGTTCGTAAATACGAATAAGTAATCTTTGCCCGAGATCATTTATGTCTATTAGAGCTGAAATGCTTTATTATCAACTGTTCTGCTTTGCCTATGAAAATAGAGAGTGAGATCCCTCTCTATTTTCTATAATATTTGCCATTAAAGGAGTAATATGGATAAGGTGCTGCTAAAGGAAAGTAAAAAAAAAATTGAGTATTTCATAGCTAAGCTTGAGAAGATAGAAAAGGACAAGAAGGAAAGCGAGGACCTTTCCTGGGACCTGATGTTGCTATCTGAAATAGAGGAGGATTAGGAATGGCTAAGGTTTTCAAGTTCAAGAATAGAGAATACGGGGTTGTAGGTTTAGGAGAAATAATGTTAAGGCTTTCCTCCCCTATAAATGAACTCATAATCCAGGGAGATACTTTTGAAAAACAAATAGGAGGCTCTGAACTAAACGTTATCTCAGGCCTTGAATCCCTGGGAAGAAGGGGAGCGATTATCTCCAAGATTCCTGACAACGAGCTGGGAAGGTTTGTCAAAAGAAAAGTTAGAGTCTCTGGAGCCAGCGATGATTTTTTAATATATGACAACAGTAGAGAAAAGAGGCTTGGAATATACTACTACGAGTATGGGGCTTACCCAAGAAAACCAAGTGTGATATATGACAGAAACTACTCCTCCTTCACTACGCTGAATATGAGAGAAATTAATCCAGATGTATTTGAGAAGACAGAGATCTTCCATATAAGCGGTATAACCCTTGCTCTGTGTGAAAATACAAAGAACCTCACAATAGAACTCATAAAGAAGTTCAAGGAAGCAGGAGCCCTGATATCCTTCGATGTAAACTTCAGAGCAAACCTCTGGACAAATGAGGAGGCTCGAGGAATTATAGAAACAATCCTTCCATACCTGGATATATTATTCATGTCGGAAGAGTGTTTTATCAAGATGTTTAATTTAGAAGGCACATTGGAGGAGATGCAGCGAGAGTTTGCAGATAAATATGATATAGAGGTCGTGGCTTCAACCCAGAGAGAGGTTATTTCACCTAAAAAGCACAACTTTTCCTCTAAAGTTTATCATAAATCTGAAAACTGCTTCTTTACAGAGGAGAAGTATAGAGATATAGACGTTATAGACAGAATCGGAAGTGGAGATGCCTACCTTTCTGGAGCTCTATATGGACTGCTCGAATATAATTCCATTGAAAAATTTGTTCAATATGGAAATGCCATGTCAGTTGTTAAAAACACAACCATGGGGGATATGGCTATAGTGGATCATAAACTTATTGAAAGTGTAATCAAGGATCACAATAATTTAGGTGAAGGGTTTGAACTGAACAGATAATAAATTGCCATCAATTAAATTTCTACATAGATGGGGTCTTGTTCCAGTTAATGGGATGAGGCCTCACTCCAAAGAAAGACATTGCTTTTATATTTTTTTAAGTTCCAGGGAATTGGTTTTCCTTACTTTAATAACCATAACTTCCCATAAGCTAGCTCCCCTTCAGGTTCTTCTGCACAAATATCTTCTGAAAAGCCCATTCAATCATCTCTTTAGTTAAGGTTCAATTCCATCAACTCTTTAACTGCTTTCACCTTCCCACCGGATAGATCAACTCAGCGATTCCTTTTCATAGATAACTCTAAAAAATTACAACATAATTCTTTATGAATTTTAGTATTTAAAAAATCTAGAACATCTCTGCCTCCTTTATTGATTTTTTACCTTTCTGTTATATACTTCTAATGAAGGTGGTGATAGTTATGAAAATTTTACAGTCGGAAAATATCTATAAAAGTTTTTATTCTAAGCTGTTCATCGATCATGCAAATCCTGCTTACATTACTCTTCTATTCAAAGCATATCTAACTGAGGGGGGGACCATCTACCTAGAGGGTCAGAATTTAGAAAATCAAGTTGTTCTCAATACTCTGGAGGAGCAGAGAAAAATCATCCAAAGTAACCTGGAAACATGGGAATCTTCCACGGACAGCTATCCTGCCAACTCTAAAAAAGCCCTGGAGTTTTTCAGGGATAAGCTGGAGTTTTTAAATAAAATAAGTGAAACTTTAAAAAATTAAAGGGGTAATTTAAATTTGATAGGCTGCTTCCTTTCCTATCCAGATAACTACTATAAATTCCATACCATAGAAATAAAAAAACACGCCATTTTATGCAGCGTGCTTTTTTTATTCTACTGAAACTTACATGGATCTTAATTTACTCTCAATAAAGAAACTTCTTCATATCTAAATTAAGGGCATCTATAAAACACCGATCAGGTAATTTAAGACTTACCCTTAAAGGTCCAAGCCAGAACTCTGCTGATCTTCTGCCCCTGACTCATCTCAAGGATCCTGTGCTCTGCCCCAAGCTTATCCAATAACTTTACAGTGGGCTTTACATTATCTTTATTGGAGACCAGGGAAGTAAACCATGTAACCTGAGAGGAAAAGTTAGCACTTTCCTTCACCATCTTCTTCAGAAAGAGACGCTCTCCCCCTGGACACCACAGCTCAGCCTTCTGTCCGCCAAAGTTAAGTCCGCTCTTTACCCCCTTATTATCCCTGCTGAGGTTGTTTACCTTTCTTCTGTTTGCCCTCATTGCATCCTCCAGGGAAGCATGGAAGGGAGGATTACACATAGTCAGATCAAATCTGTCGGTCTCCTCTATTATCCCCTCAAAGATCTTACTCCTGTCTCTCTGGAGCTTCAGAGTGACCTTATTCTTCAAGTTTTTGTTTAATTCCACTATCCTCCTGGAGTTCTCAATGGATTTAGGATCTATATCCGTTGCAACAAAATCCCAGTTATAGCTCTGACTTCCTATAATTGGATAGATGCAGTTTGCACCAGTTCCTATATCCAGGACCCTTACCTTCTCCCTCTTCCCCCCTAAGAGTTCCGCTATATAGTGGATATAGTCTGCTCTCCCTGGAATAGGAGGGCACAGAAATCCCTTGGGGATATCCCAGCTACTTATATTGTAGTAGGTTTTTAGCAGGGCTTTATTTAAAAGAACAACAGCCTCATTGTCACTGAAATCTATGGTGTCCTCTCCTCTGGGATTCTTTCTCAGGTACCCCTTCAGCTGAGGCAGGTTTTTTACCAGTAACTTTAGATCATACTTTCCCTTATGGGGATTATTGGGATGCAGCTCTCCCTTTTTCTTTATATTCTTCAATTTATACTCCTTAATTACTATAGTTAATATGGGCAGCTTAAATTGTAACACGCTTAATTATTCTAGACAAGAGAAAGGAGGGTTTGAAGAGGTAAAATTTAGTTTTCCCTTTCTCTGGATTATTTTACAAGACATTTACCGGTGTTTAATTTTCTAGATACACCCTTAGATTACTATAGAGCAAAGGGAGGTGATTATATGAAACTAAAAAGAAAGTTCTTTGATCTGATTACCATGGAAAATGAGTACAGGAATATTCATAAGCTCTTTACTGTGGTGAAGGAAACCTATGTAGAGAAGGGGGTCTATCTGGAATATTATTAAGAGCAGAAGTAGAGGTTTTAGCTTCTTTTTTTATTTAAAAAACATTTTCTTCCTACTACCATAACTTCATATTATCTGCCCCTCAGATAAACTTATAATTCAACTCAAGTCCCCTCTGAAAATCTTGCTATATAAATTCCACTCTCTATCTTCTGTCAATACCTGACCTTTACAATTGAGCTCTTTATTCTAATGGCTATAATGACTTGAGCCGGTTGGTAAGGATGGCAGTGAAGGTGATTAGCTTTAATGTCTACAATGGTGTAATGGAGAAAGATACTGTAATCCAGGGAGTTGTTAATGGGAATATTACCTGTCCGGAAAACTCATCTGTTGAACTATCTGAAGTTTTAAATGGAACTTTAACAAATGACGGCGGTGTAGTTAAGGTAGATGGCCTCATTAATGAAAGGTTAACTACAAATTCCGGGAAAACAACCATCAGCAGTAATGCAATAGTAAGATAATCTCACCTGCCGGCTCACATCTCTATATCTATGAAGCTGTTTTATTGCTCTGTAAGATCTCTTCAGTTCTTCTTTCTTTAAAGATATTTTAATGTTTACCTGGTAGTTTTAATTATTATAGATCTTCACCACAAGGAGGATTAATTATGTCATTAATTAAACATATGGGTCCTCGAACACTTGGAGGGCACCACAGGTGGGAAACTATCTATGAAGAGAGTAACTGGAAGGTACAGCACCATAAGCTGGAATACTTTATGATGGCCGAAAAACCCTATCGACTATTGGATCCCCACGATCACCTTCTGGCTTCAGCTGATACCGAGGAGGAACTCAAAAATTATCTGAAGCATCTGCTAAAGCACTAGGCAGGAAAGGTTGAGAGCTCTTAACCTTAAAGTAACTAGCTAGATACTTTAAACTCTCCAAAGCTCACTCAGGTTTATATCTGAGTGAGCTTTTCCATATTTTTACTACCTGTTGTTCCTGGTAAAAATTGAGAAGTTCATTGCCGTGCTCACCACCATTAAAATATGACATTTAATTCTTTCCTTGAAATGAAGGGATTTATGGCCTAAAATATTAATGGTCAAAATAAATTTTAAAAGAGATGGTGAAGATCTTGTCAACAGAAGATAAAATA
>CAYSGC010000115.1:0-4215 GCA_964430145.1 uncultured Fusobacteriaceae bacterium
TTTTTATTGCAGAAAAAGAAGATTACATATTTTAAAGTTTGGCTCATTATAGTAAGGTATATAATTTATGCTTTTAAAAAAATTATAACTTTGATGGGATGATAAAAAGAATAGACTAATTTCAAATAATTTAGTTATTGGTGGTGGAGATAGATGTCCTACAAATAAAAAAAGACGCCCCTATGGACGTCTTAAGTATAAATTATTTTACAAGGTTAGGGAAATCATTTTTTAGAGCATCGTCAAGCTGAGTAAAAAGGCTTTCATTAGCTTCTACAAACTTCTCTACATCTCCAGTAACAGTAATACTCTCTATAGTATCTCCCTGTGATACAGAGTTTACTACGTTTTGATCATCTTCAGAAACTACTTCTCCAAAAATAGTGTGCTTGTTGTTAAGCCACTCTGTAGGAACGTGTGTAACAAAGAACTGAGATCCGTTTGTACCAGGTCCTGCGTTAGCCATAGCTAGTAGTCCAGGTCTGTTAAACTGATATTTTGCATCTGGTGCTACAGGGAACTCATCTTGGAAGTTGTATCCAGGTCCACCTGTACCAGTTCCTAGAGGGCATCCTCCCTGGATCATGAAGTCTGCGATAACTCTGTGGAACTTAAGGTTGTTGTAGTATCCTCTTCTAGATAGGTTTACAAAGTTAGCTACAGTAACTGGAGCTACCTCTGGGAATAGGTCGATATTAATATCTCCCTTAGATGTCTTTATGTGTGCTTGTAATTTGATATCGTTCACAAATATTACCTCCTGATTTAATTTTAGTGGCTTCCCGCCTCTATTTTTATTTTTTAGGTTAAAAATAATAAAAGCTACTAATAATATGGTTAAAACTATACGCAACATTTTAATCCTCCTTATTTTAACATATATATAGTAACATATCTATGTTAAAAATTATAGTGTATTAGCTAATAGTTTCCTTAAAGATGCTCATAAGTTCATCCTTTGAAATGGTTCCATAGATATCACAAGGCCATCCCTTTTCTAGCTTTTCCTTGAGGTGACCAATCTTTTCCTGAAGTGTCATTATCTTCTGGGAGATCTCACCATAGGCTCTTCTCACCTCTGGCATCTTTTCGATGATCTCCATCTGCTCATCCTCTTGAATAGCATCGCTAAGGTCAGCTTCCAGGGCAGCTTCCTTATCTAATATTACCTCAGCCTCCTTCAGAAGAAGTTCCTTTTTTCTCTCCATTTCCTCTATCTGGTAGTTGTAGAGATTTTTTACAGCTTCAGCTCCAGAGTTACCAGCAAGGTTCTCTCTCTTCTCCATCTCCCCTTCGATAAAGGCGGCATCCATCTTGTTCTGCTTCATAATGTCTACAAGGGAGGTGTATAGTACCTTTAGCTGCTCCCCATCTATATCCTTTAATTTCTCAGATATAAAACCTTCATAGAGCTTTTCATACTTGGCAAGAACTTCAGTTTCAAGGGTTTTAACTCCTTCAAAATCCTCTAAATTACTGTACCTCTTTATCTCATCATCTGTTTTTTTTAATACCTTAAGGATAATCTCCAATCCAAAATCCTTAAACTCGTTAAACTCCACGATCTACCTCCTAATAATATTTTATAACTTTAAAGGGATTATAACTTTATACTTTTAGCAGCCAATACACCCATAGAGCATGCAGCCTGAATATTAAATCCCCCAGTGTCTCCGTCTATATCAACAACTTCACCGGCAAAGTAAAGTCCCTTTACAATCTTTGATTCCATGGTCTTAGGGTTTATATCCTTTAGGGAAACTCCTCCAGTGGTAACCATTGCAATAGTATAATCTCCTAGTTTGCTGACTTCAAAGGACATCTCACAGAGGCCACTGAGGATTGAGTTTCTCTCCTTCTTACTAATCTCACTGAGTTTTTTATCATCCCTTATATTTAATAACTTTAAAAACTTCTTTATAAACCTCTCTGGCACAGCCAATTCAGAGAGGAGTCTCTTGATTCCCTGTTTTCCATTTAAGGATGCCTTTTCCAGGAAATCCTCCTCCAGCTGTGCTCTCTTTACTCCAAGGTAGTTGATCTTAACCTGGTCTCCCTTGTGGATATACCTTGAAAAATCAAGGATAAGGGGACCACTAAAGTTCTTATGGGTAAGAAGAAGATCTCCCCTTGCTTCCCCCACCTTTTTATTTTCTCTGTAGAGCTCCAGACAGGCATTCTTAAAGCTGATTCCAGAGAGGTCGGAGAAGGGATAATCCCTTACAAATATAGGCGTCAGAGCAGGCTTAGGCTCTAAAATAAGGTGTCCTAACCTCTTAGCAAGGGGGTATCCGTCTCCCTCACTTCCTGTGGCAGGGTAGGATTTCCCACCTGTAGCTAGGAGGATGTTTTTAGCCATAAAGTTATTCTCAGAAGTTTCAATTAGAAACTTGTCATCCTCTGTAGATAATAATTTTTCCACCCTTGTATTTTCAAAGATATCCACCTTATTTTTTTTACAAACTGTGTAGAGAAGGTTCACTACATCTACGGAGCTGAAGGTTTCAGGGAAGTACTTTCCGCTCTCCTCTACAAGCACCAGGGGAAGTTTATTGTCGGAAAAGAATTTTTTCAGGTCCTCAGGTTTATAATTATATAGGGATGATTTCAAGAACTTTCCGTTATCTCCAAAGTGGGTTAAAAAATCTTTTGGCTCTCCAGTATGGGTGAGGTTACACTTTCCAGCTCCTGCAGTCAGGAGCTTCTTTCCCATTCTGTTCTTCTTCTCAAGAATAGCTACCTTGAGACCTCTCTGGGAAGCATAGATAGCTCCAAAGATGCCCGCAGGACCTCCCCCCACAACTATTAAATCATATAACATTATCTACTCCTTTATACTTAAACAGGGATGGTATAAAACATCCTCTATTAATTATACTTTTACTTAAATATAAATGCCGATCCCATGGACCGGCACCTTAAACACTTAGCTTTTTAATTCTTTCTATGAGTTTTTCTAAATCCACTTCGGTATTGAAGTCTACATCATAGATCTTAAAGTTAAAATATCCATCCTCTGTTTCTGGAACGAGAAGTCTGGGACTGTGGCTTCCATGAAAGTAGTCGTAGATGATTACCAGTATACCCCTTCTGTCACGGTTATCTGTATAAGCCTTGAACTTAATAGCCCTGTCCTTCTTAATCTTTAAAAGTTTTTTCAGATACTCTTCGGACCTTTTATCATCTAAACCCTCTATCAACTTGGTTAATATAGGACAAAGTCTTATTCCAAGTACAGGAAGGATGTCTCCCCGCGGAGAAAATTTTAAAACTGTCATGGGCACCACTCCTATTTAATAAATGAGTAATCTCCCTCTTCAATAAGATCTCTTAATTTTTCAAAATATTCATTAACTTCCCCAGGGAGCTTCTTCTTCACTGAAAGATTAAGTCCCTTAGAGGTATACTTTAAAACCACCTTTGGAGACTTGGTATTCTTCTGAAGTTCTTTAAGAACCTCTCTGAGTTCCTCTCTGTTAAAGTCCTTATACCTATCAACGATCTCCCTAGCTGTAAAGCTGTCCTTTGAAATAACGATGATCTTATTTAAAAGCTCAGCCTTATCAGCTCCCAGCTCCTCTATAATATCCCTGATTTCCTCTGGATAGTTAATAGCATTTTTTATTCTGTAAAAGGTCTTCTTGCTGATATTATACTCTGTAAGGATATCCTCTATCTTCTTATGCTTCTTAGCGGCCTCTCTGTTAAACTTAAAGGACTGCTCGATTATACTCAGATTTTTTCTCTGAATATTTTCATCTACAGAGATAGAGTCCAGGAGTTCATAGGGAGTGTTTTTATCGAAGATAACTACCCTGTCCTTCCCCTTTACCTCCTTACCAGTTTCGTATAATTCCTTTATGGCAGAAGATCTTCTAAGACCACTGACAATTCTGTAGGTTGAATCCTCTTTTTCCTGGAGATAGATAATGTTTAAAAGACCCACTTTAGAGATACTTTCCTTTAGCTCCTCCAATTCCAGGGAACCTGAATCAAGGGAAAGTCTGTTAATAAAGGTAACATCTGAAAAATCGATATCTTCAAGGAGTTTCATCTGCATGTGTACCAGTCTTCCATACTGCTTTACTACCTTTTCTTTTTTTATCTCAAATTCCTTTTTTTTATTTCCTCTGTTAAGAAGGGGATTGTTTCCCAATTTACCTACCATACTTAGTTTTCCTCTCTTTCAAGGATCTCCTTACACAATCCCATATA
>CAYSGC010000115.1:4315-9523 GCA_964430145.1 uncultured Fusobacteriaceae bacterium
TGTGTAGCAATAAGAGCATTGAAAGTAAGGTTATCAAGGCTAGGAGGACAGTCGATGATCACGTAGTCGTAACCATATACCTCCTTAAGAATCTCTTTAAGGATATTTTCCTTTCCTGGGATTCCAGCAAGCTCTAAATTTACTTTAGACATCTTAATGTTTGTAGGGAGGATGTCCACTCCATCTCTGTTTATAATAACTTCGTCGATATTAAGCTTCTGTTGCCCGAAAGCCCTGTCCTTCATCAGGTCGTAGATAGTAGCAGGAAGAGACCTTTTGTCTATTCCAACTCCTGAAGTAAGGTTACCTTGAGGATCAAAGTCGATAAGAAGAACTTTTTTTCCCAGTTTATTAAGGCCATAACTGATATTTTGTGCAGAGGTAGTCTTAGCCACCCCTCCTTTTTGGTTCAGTATAGAGATTACCTTCATAAGTGTTTTTCACCTGCCATTTATTATATACTTTTCACTCTATATATTATCACAAAACAGAGTGATTTCAAAGGAAAAGAGATATCCCAAAAATAAAAAAAGAGCTAAAAAGCTCTGTAAAAACAAATGTGGATATGAATTAAATTCATATCCACAATATTATAACTCCCCTTTTTTAAGACACTTTCATTATATCAAAATGAAATAAAAAAGTCAATTTTTTAATTTAATGTTCTATAAAAAGACTAATCCTGCCTTTTAGGTGGTCTCATACCAAAGTACTGGTAGAAGTAACACTTAATTCCACCATTGTATAGCTTCCTATTTTTAGTAGCTTTTTTCTCAAAAGCAGCCTCAAATCCTTCATAGGAAGTGATCACATAGTAGGACCACTTAGGAAATCTCATTCTGCAGATATCTCCCAGTGTAGAGTAGAGCCTCTCTACCTTCTCATCATCTAGCAGTCTGTCTCCATATGGAGGGTTTGTAAGAAGGCACCCATACTCTGCAGGGGCTTCACACTCGAGGAGGTGTTTTGTTTCAAAGAGGATATCGTCTTCTACTCCAGCAAGAGCAGCGTTTTTCTTGGCAATTTCAATGGTGTCTGGATTCATGTCGGAAGCATAGATCCTAACTACCTTTTCATGATCTTCGTGGGAGTATGCATCGTCCCTTGTGTCCAGCCATGCAGACTCAGGGATAACCTCCCAAGATTCAGAAGCAAACTTTCTGTCGGAACCAGGGGCGATATTTCTGGCAATCATAGCCCCCTCTATAGCAATAGTTCCAGTACCACACATTGGATCTACAAGGGGTCTCTCCCCACCAGTCCATTTGGATAACTTTACAAGGGCAGCAGCCAGAGTCTCCTTCATAGGAGCTTCATTGAGGTCTGCTCTGTATCCTCTCTTGTGTAGTCCGTCACCACTGGTATCTATCATAATAATAAAGTTATCCTTGTTTCCCTGGATCTTTATTCTGTAGAGACCACCCTTTTCAGAGAAGTAATCTATCTTATACTTTCTCTTCATAGACTCAACTATAGCCTTCTTGGAGATACTCTGTATATCCGACTTAGAGAAGAGCTTACACTTAACAGCACTTACCCAGCTTACAGGAAACTCTCCATCTACTGGTATAAAAGCAGGCCAGTCGATCTTCTTTACCTTCTGGAACATCTCCTCAAATGTTGTAGCCTTAAACTCACCCATCTTAACGAATAACCTGTCGGCACATCTAAGCCATATATTCAGCTTAGGTATATCAGTAATAAGAGCTTCAAACTCAACTCTTCCATTGTAGGTCTGTACATTTTTAAAACCAAGATCCTTTACTTCGCTGGCTACGATACTCTCAAGTCCCATAGAAGCAGAAGCAATTAGAGTTACTTTCTTCATAATCTACCTTCTTCCTAAAATAATTAATAGTTCCCCCTATTTTATATAAAAATATAACTTGTGTCAATAAATTGAAAAGGCTGATGTTAGGGGACATCAGCCTTTTTAAAGGGGGGTTAGGGGAGAATCTAAAGAATTTAGACTCTCATCTATCTGACTAAACTATTCTGTGCAGACAAAATTTTTCCTTTAAAAAATTATTTATTTTTTAAAGTGACAAATCTTTGGTTTATCTCGGATAAAAACCCCTGAAAGAAATAGGATCTTTCACAGTAGATACCATATAGAAGGAGAGATATAGTAAGGGTTAAGAGCTCCGACACAAGGGAGGTCATCCAGATCCCCCTCTCATTGAAGATAAGCGGTAGGAGGGTGAGAAGCAGTGGAATGAAGACAGGTCCCCTGAAAACAGCAATTGCTCCAGCTTCCCTTGGTCTTTCCAGAGCTGTAAAGAACCCTGAAAAAACTATGTTAACTCCTCCAAAGATAAAGGCAGGGGCAAAAAGGGTAAGAGGACCCAGTGTGAAGTTAAAGGCTTCCTCGTTGGAGGTGAAAAATCCAATGATTCTCTCCCTGAATATAAGGGTCAGAAGGAAAAATCCAAATCCAAAGATTAGAGCAGACCTAAGTGTGAGGTAGAACACACTGTTCCTCTTTCTATACTCCTCCTGGCTGCTCAGGAAGCTTACAATGGGCTGCATCCCCTGGGTAAGTCCGATCATTGTCATAAGGATAAAGTTGTTGATATAACCTATGATTCCAAAGGCAGTAAGGCCTATATCCCCGTAGGAGAGGAGGATGGTTCTGTTAAAGAGAAAGACAACAACTCCCGCGGAAAGTTCTGTAATAGAGTCGGGAACACCTATTTTTACAAGGTTAAGGACCTCCCTCGGAGAAAACTTAATTGGTGAGAACCTCAAAATAGAGTTTTTTCTCATAAAAAAGCTGAGAAGGATTATTCCCTGAATAAGCTGGGCACTTCCGGTGGCAATGGCAGCTCCCCTAAGTCCCAAGGGAAATACTATTACCAGAAGATAATCCAAGATGATGTTGGTAAGAGCGGCGATGATTACTGTAACTAGCGCTATAGTAGGCTTTCCCTCTACCCTCATAAGGACCTCCAAAGCATAGGCGATGAGGTAGAAGGTATTGAAGAATAATACGGTGGAGAGGTACTCTACCACCAGTGGAACCATATCTCCCCTGGCTCCCAGAAGGTGTGCCAGATCATACCTGAAAACTATTCCTGCTGTACAGATGACAGCCCCTATACCTCCTAAAAATATGACGGTATGTGTAAATACCCTTCTAGCTTCTAGGACCTTCTTTTCTCCCAGAAACCTACTTATTACAGTGGAAGCTCCAATTGAGGTCATGATGGAGAAAGCAAAGGTAATATTTATAAAGGGCATGGAGAGATTCACTGCAGCCAGTGCTTCAGGACCTACTCCCCTTCCCACAAACATACCATCGACCATAGTATATAGAGAGAAGATCCACATAGAGACGATGGAAAGACCTGCATACCTGAACAGGGTATTCTTTACTCCCCTTCTTTCTATAAACTTATTGATACCCATAGTAACAACTCCTTTATTTTATTGGCTTTATCTATTATAATTATAATGTCTTGAACAGTTCCAGGGTCAAGGGGTTTGATAAAATAAATCTAAAGGATATAAAAAAAATGGGAGTTGCCTTGCAGGGGGAGGATAGGATGAAGCTTTATAAGATAGGGGAGATAAGCAAGCTTTTTAAGATAAGTAACGATATACTGAGATATTATGAGAGGGAGGGGCTTCTGATCCCGCAAAAAAAAGGAGAAAATGGCTACAGGTACTACAGTAACAGACAGATATGGAAGATAGGAACTATAAGGGCTCTGAGAAATCTGGGAGTAGGTCTTGGGGAGATAAAGGAGCATCTGGACAACAGAAGCGTAAGGAAGAGTTCCGAGCTCATAGAATTTCAGCTGGAAGTGATAGAGGAGAGGCTTGGTGAGCTTCAGGATCTGAAGAAACAGCTGAAACATAAGAGGGAGTACCTTAACAGGATAAAGAGGGAGGAAAACTACGGGGTGATCCGGGAAATAACCCTTCCAGAGAGAAGGTGTTATAGAAGGCACAACAGTGTGGTCACCGACTGGGATATAGATCTGGAGTTAAAAAAATTAAAGTATGGGGCGGACTCCAGTGAGGATAAGCACTTTGCAGAGAGCAAAGTGGGAGCAACTTTGAGCAGTGAGGGCTACGCAGAAGGGAAGTATACCCAGTATAGCGGAACATTTCTTTTAGAGGGAAGCGGGGATGAGGTCCTTGTGGGAGGAAGCTATCTTTCCCTTATATTTAAGGGGCCCTACAGTCAGTCTAAGGAATGCTATCGGATGTTAAAAAGATATATCAGGGAGAAAAACCTCAGGGTGGCAGGGGAGATACTTGAGCTCTATAAGATAGATATATATGAAACCGAGGATGAAAATGAATTTGTTACGGAGATACAGGTTCCTGTGAAGGAAAATGAGAAATATTAAACTTTTTTCGATAAATCGGTGTCAAAATAGATGCGCTTTTAATAGCATATTTAAATTTAGGGGCAAATATAGTATAATAAAAGAAAAATTGGAGGAAAAGGGATTAATTATGAGGAAAATTTTTACAATAATTATTGCTACGATGATCTTGGGAATGTTCACAGGGTGTTCCTATTTAAAGAAAGCAGAGGCTCGTAAAAATGCTGCTAAGCTAAATGACATAAGAGTAACCTTTGTAACAACCCAGGGTGAGGTAAACTTCTTCCTGTATCCAGAGGCAGCACCTGTTACAGTTGCTAACTTCATAAACCTAGGTAAGAGAGGGTTTTACAATGAAAACAAGATTCACAGAGCTGTAGACGGCTTTATTGTCCAGGCGGGAGACCCTACGGAAACAGGTGAGGGTGGACCAGGATATAGAATCCCAGATGAGATTGTGGACTGGCTGGACTTCTATCAGCAGGGTATGCTTGCTATGGCAAATGCAGGACCTGGTACAGGGGGATCTCAATACTTCTTTACCATGTATCCAGCAGACTGGCTAAATAAGAAGCACACTGTATTTGGAGAGGTAGTATCCGATGCAGACTTTAATACAATAAGAAAGCTTGAAGTGGGAGACGTAATAAGAGAGGTTAAGTTCAGCGGTCCGGCAGACTTCTTCCTTTCACTACATAAGGATCAGATAGAGCAGTGGAATGCAGTGCTGGATGAGAAGTTTCCAGACCTTCCAAAGTATGAGATAAGGGATCCAGAGGAGTTTGGAGAGCAGGTTCTTCAATACAGAGAGGAGCTGGAAAGAATATATACTCCCCAGGAGAAGGACGAGGAAACAAGAAAGGAATACTTT
>CAYSGC010000116.1:0-9483 GCA_964430145.1 uncultured Fusobacteriaceae bacterium
AGGATGCAGAACACTAGATACCTTCTTACAACAAACTCTGAGTTTTATTATTAATATATCAAAAAATTCAATTGAAGCTGACCTTCAATAAGGTCTTTAAGATCCAATTATGAAACCGGTTCCGTCATATGACTTATACAACTAAAGACAGCTCCAGCCGTGGAGGAGTTGTCTAAAATGAAAATCTTAATTTCAGGGGGAACTTATAAAATGGAAATACTCAAAGGAATTTTATTATTACTAATATCACTTACGGCGTTCTCGGTTTTTAGTTTGAAGGCACCTAACGGTCAAAAGGCAATGGGGGGACTGGCTAATGCAGCAGTGGCAACATTTCTGGTTGAAGCACTACACAGATTTATCTCTGGAGGGATCTTGGGTATCAAATTCTTAGAAAACCTGGGAGAAGTTGTAGGAGGAATGGGAGGAGTAGCCTCTGGGACACTGGTTCTCCTGGCTCTGGGAGTAAGTCCTGTGTATGCAGTAGCAGTGGGAGTTGCTCTCTCAGGTATGGGAATATTAGAGGGGTTTATTGTAGGGTACAGTATATCCTTCTTAATACCAGTCATTGAAAGATATATCCCAGAGGGGATAGACACCATAGTAGGGGTAGTTGTTCTGGCACCCCTGGGAAGATTTGCAGCTGAGGCGATATCACCCCTTGTAAGTGTGACTCTAAACAATCTGGGAGGAATGATAATAGAAGCATCCAACCAGTCTCCTATCTTTATGGGACTTGTACTGGGAGGGCTAATAAAGATGGTTTGTACCTCTCCCCTTAGCTCTATGGCCCTTACTGCTATCCTGGGACTCAAGGGAGCACCTATGGGGATAGCATCTGTAGCATGCTTTGGAGGAGCCTTTGCAAATGGTATTACCTTCTACAGAATGGGATATGGAGACAGAAACAATACTATCTCTATGATGCTTGAACCTCTTACTCAGGCACATATAGTTACCCTTAATCCCATTCCTATATTTTCCTCAAGTTTTGTAGGGGGAGCCCTTGCAGGATTATCGGCTGTCTTCTTCGGGATAGTGAGCGATGCTCCTGGAACTGCTTCACCGATCCCAGGTCTTCTGACTCCCTTTGCATTCAATCCTGTGATGAATGTAATTCCGGCAATGCTTCTGGCAATGCTTGGAGGAATAGTGGGGGGGTATACTGTTTCAACCATATTTAAATCCCTGGAGGAGAAAAAGCTTGTGGCAGAGCAGGCATAGCTTAAATTGATATGAGGTCGGGTCTATAAATTATCTGAAGTTTGAGAAATGATGGTATTTAGAGGGGGACATATATGATATTTGAAGTTATAAGGGACTTGAACAGTTTTTTCTGGGGATATCTATTGATCTTTTTACTGGCTGGTACGGGACTCTACTACACCTTTCTACTTAAGTTTGTCCAGGTGAGAAGATTTGGAGAGAGTATAAAAAAGGCTCTGGGAGGAGCCAGTATTGGAGAGGAAGCGGGGGAATCTGGGATGAACTCATTCCAGTCTCTCACAACAGCCATTGCAGCTCAAGTGGGAACAGGTAACCTGGCAGGGGCGGCAACGGCCATTGTATCAGGAGGACCGGGAGCTATCTTCTGGATGTGGGTTACCGCCTTCTTCGGAATGGCCACCATCTTTGCCGAGGCAGTTCTGGCCCAGGTATTTAAGAAGGAGATAAAGGGGCATATGAGGGGAGGACCCGCCTTCTACATCCAGGAGGGAATAAAAAATAAGACTGCAGGAAGGATTCTGGCGAGCTTCTTCTCAGTGAGCATCATCGTGGCTCTTGGCTTTGTGGGGAATATGGTTCAGGCCAACTCCATAGCCAATGCAGTGAAGGGATCCTTTGATGTGAACCCTCTATATATTGGGGTAGTTGTGGCTATCCTGGCTGGACTTGTGTTTAAGGGAGGGGTAAAGAGTATTGCTTCCTTTACAGAGAAGGTTATTCCTCTTATGTCTGTGATGTATGTAGGGGGAGCTCTTCTCATCCTCTTCAAGAACCTTCCGGGAACCATCGAGGCTTTCAGACTGATTTTTGCCTGTGCCTTTACCCCGGAAGCTGCCACTGGAGGAGTACTGGGGGTTACAGTGAAGCAGGCTGTGAGATATGGTGTTGCAAGGGGGCTCTTTTCCAATGAGGCGGGGATGGGATCAACCCCCCACGCCCATGCAATAGCCAAGGTTCCTCATCCATGTGATCAGGGGCTGGTAGCTATGTTTGGGGTATTCTTTGATACCTTTGTTATCCTTACCCTGACCTCCCTTCTGATAATAGCCAATACACCTCTGGGAGGGGGAGGCTTTATCGGGATAGAGCTAACCCAGCAGGCTTTTATTGCATCCCTTGGATCTGCAGGAGGGGTATTTATATCCGTTGCTCTCTTCTTCTTCGGGTTCTCAACGATTGTGGGATGGTACTTCTTCGGAGAGGCAAATATCAGATTCCTTTTCGGAAGCGACAGGGCAACAAATGTCTATACGATGATAGTCCTGATCTGTATCGTTGTGGCTACCACCATAGAGGTTCCAGTAATCTGGGAGCTGGCGGATTTCTTCAACGGTTTAATGATCTTTCCAAACCTGGTGGCTCTAATAATTATGTCTAAGCTTGTAAGGGATAAGCTTGTGGATTACGAAAAGTAGGATTGAAAAAGCTCTGGATGATTGCTTCCAGAGCTTTTAGTTATTTTTAGAAAATAAGAGAATTATAAAGTATAGGAAAGTTATTTCGCTCTTCAAAGAGAGCGAGGTACTTTCTTACCATGATGCAAGAAAGTATCCAAAGAAGATCTAGTCCTTCGTAATGTCTCAAAGGTAGGAAATTAATATACGACCTTTGACAGCTACAATCATAACTCAGGAGGAAAAGAATGATGTAAAACGTTATGATAAACTTAATTTGTTGAACGGTCTAGTAGATTTAAAAAGTACAAAGTAACATCGACTCCTCTGGACACCTTAATTACAAACAATTTATAAAATTCATTATAAGTTTTTAGAATGAAAGGCCGGTTGCAGGTAGTCGTCTTGCTCCACTTATTATCTCTACTTCGTTTCGTCGGACTCATTAGGTTCTATCTAGAGTCCATAGAAGAAACGAAAAATTTGCTTAACTAAAAAAGACAGTCACCGGAAGTCTTGATCTTCTTTGGTTCGTTTCTTGTATCAAGACAAGAAATGAACTAAAATAATTGGAAGTTTTAAATTAGCATAAATTATAGTTATTATACAACTAGGTAATGAAGAATTATTTAGGTGGAAAAGGAGTAACAGATGTTACGGTAAAAGAAAATAGGTTGTGTTAAGATAGTTTTGAATTTAAAAACAAAGAATAGGCAGGTGGTAGTATGAGGCATCAGAATGAAGGACTTCCAGAGGGGGCAGTGAAGGCAGGGGAAACCCCGGTAATGAACCAGGACAATGTATTTCCAGGAATACTGGAGAAGCACATGGCCCCCAGGGGAAAGTGGGGAAGGGTTGTTGTGATAGAGGGAACTCTTGAATATGTGTGGCAGGATGCCCCGGAAGAGATATATACCATCGATCCTGAGCACCCCTTTGTAATAGAGCCTGAAAGGTATCATCGTGTGGTTCTCAAAGGAGACGTGGAGTTTAAGGTGGAGTTCTACAAGGTAGAGGGGGCTAATGCAGGGAAAATAGATAGAGATGCCCAGAGGCCAGGGGAAGGGTTCCTATAGAAAGCAGGTTGCAGATTGTATGATTACAATCTGCTTCTTTTTTTATTGGATGAGGGTGAAAATGAGTATATAATTGGGGAAAAGGTTTTTTGAGGGGGATGGATATGATACCAGTGATAATGACACCTGGACCTACCAGTGTGAGGGAAAATGTAAGGATGGCAAGGGCAAGGGAGTGCACCAACCCAGACCTGGACTTGAACTTCTACGAGTTCTACAGGGAAACCTGTAGGAAACTGGGGGAGATGATAGGAACCCAGGGGGATGTAAGAATACTTTCCGGAGAGGGGATACTGGGGCTGGAGGCAGCCTGCGCAACCCTTACAGAGCCAGGGGACAGGGTTCTTGTAATAGATAACGGGATCTTCGGAGAGGGATTTGGCGACTTTGCCAAGATGTACGGAGCAGAGGCAATCTACTTCAGGGGAGACCGTGAGAGGGGAATAGATGTAGAAGAGCTGGAGGAGTTTCTTAAAGAGGACTCGGACTTTAAGTACGCAACTGTGGTCCACTGCGATACTCCCAGCGGAGTGCTGAATCCCATAGAGGAGATCTGCCCAATGCTCAAGTCCAGGGGGATAATAACTGTTGTGGACGCAGTGGCATCCACCGGGGGACACGAGATAAGGGTGGATGATTGGGGGATCGACATATGCCTAGGAGGAAGCCAGAAGGCTCTCTCAGCACCACCGGGACTTACCTTCCTCTCCATAAGTGAGGATGTATGGAGGGCTGTAGAGGAGAGGACTACCCCGGTAGCAGGGTTCTACTGCAACCTGGGAATATGGAGGGATTACTATGAGAAGAAGTGGTTCCCCTACACAATGCCAATAAGCGATATAGAGGGGCTAAGAGTCGCTGTGGACAACCTCCTGGAGGAGGATGCAGCAGCTAAGCACAAAAGGTATGGAGAGGCATTCAGGAAAGCCATCAGAGCCGGAGGTCTGGAGCTTTACACGAGGGATTCATGGGCAAATACTGTGAGCGTTGTAAGGGTGCCAGAGGGGACGACCTTTGAGAAGATCAATAACGCTCTCCTTAAGGATTACAACCTTATGATAGCCGGGGCCTTTGGGTACCTTGCAGGCAGGGTATTCAGGGTAGGACACATGGGTGAAGGGTGTGACAGGGCAAAGCTGATCTATGTGCTCAATGCTCTGGAGAAGACTCTTACTAAGCTGGGAGTTCCTGTAAGAACTGGTATGGAAAAGATATTTTTTGAGGAACTAAAATAGAAGATAAGGAGCAGGTCTTTGGGCCTGTTTTTTTATTACTGTGATATTTAAGAAGAGCTTTTAAAAAGATTCGAAAGTAAATTTATGGCAATTTTTTCACTCTCTTAAGGAGAGCGAGGAGCTTTCTTACCATGATGGCACCCGCAGGGAGTGTCACCAGATTTCTAAGATTTATTTTATAAATCGAGAACTCTGCGAAAGAAAGTACCCAAAGAAGATCTAGTCCTGCGTAATGTTTCATGAGCAGAGAAGTGATATACGACCTTTGATAGCTATAATCATAACTCTGGAAGAAAAGAATGATGTAAAGCGTTATGATAAACTTAATCTGGTGAACGGTCTAGTAAATTCAGAGAGCACAAAGCTATATCGACTACTTCGGATATTTTAATAATAAGTAGTGTATATAAATCATTGATATAAAAGAATGTATAAAAGGATTAAAGTCCTATTTTGTTGAGAGAAGGAGGGTTTTTAAGGTCTTCCTTCAACAGAGAGAGAAAGTGGGGAAATTATTTTACTTAAATCAACATTTGAGATATAATGTATAAGTTATAGCTTATTCCTTAATAAATTGTAAAACGAGTAAACTATACTTGTGATATGAATTATCGACAAAATAATTTGTTAATAATTCATTCAATGACTATAAATTAAAATTTTTTGAAAGAGGTGTAGATTTGAACATAAAAGTAAGAATAGTAAAACTTCTTATGGAATTTGAGGAGGGAAAGTACTCAAACCTTCTTCTTAACGACTACTTCAGGGAGCACGGACACGAGTTATCCAGAGGGGAGAAGGCCTTTATAACAGAGGTATTCTACGGGGTAATAAGAAACCTGATCTTCCTTGACTATCAGATAGATAAGAGATCCAAGAAGGTGCACAGAAGATGGCTGAGAAATATGCTTAGACTGTCTATGTACCAGGCATACTTCATGAGCTCAGATGAGGCAGGTATTGCATGGGAGGCAACTGAGCTTACCAATGAGAAGCTGGGAACCTATGTTGGAGGCTTTGTAAACGGAATCCTGAGAAACTTCTTCAGAGAGATGGATGAGGAGGAGAGCTTCCTTAGAGAGAACGATGCCCTGGATATATTCTACTCATACCCTAGATGGTTCTATGAGAAGATAGTGGCTGAGTACGGGGAGAAGGCCGAGGAGGTCCTTAGGTCATACAAGAGAATACCTTCAATGTCTGTAAGGGTAAATACCCTTAAGTACAGCGAGGAGGAGTTTGAGGAGTTCCTTGATAGAAAGAATATAAAGATAGTTAAGTATATAGAGGGTGGTGTCTACTACCTTGATTCTGGAAGCCTTATCGAAACACCGGAGTTTAAGGCCGGAAAGATAGTACCTCAGGACGGAGCTTCCTTCTTGGCTGCAAGAACCCTTGGAGCCAAGGCTGGAGAGAGAGTTCTGGATACCTGCAGTGCACCTGGAACAAAGTCCATGGTCCTTGCAGAGGATATGGAAAATGAGGGATCTATCACAGCCCTTGATATACACAACCACAAGGTAAGACTTATAAGAAGAAGTGCCAAGAGGATGGGTGTGGAGATAGTAGAGGCCAAGAAGCTGGATGCCAGAGAGGTGGCTGAGCTGAATACTGAGTTTGACAAGATCCTTGTGGATGCACCGTGCAGCGGATACGGGGTAATCAGAAAGAAGCCAGAGACTCTCTACAACAAGGATATGGAGAGTGTAGAGGAGCTAGCGAACCTTCAGTATGAGATCCTTACAGCAGCTTCCAAGGTGCTAAAGGTTGGAGGAGAGCTGGTATACAGTACCTGCACTATATTCAAGGAGGAGAATACAGACAACGCAGCTAAGTTCTTGGCTGAAAACCCTAACTTCAAGGCAGTGGCTATCGAGCTTCCTGGAAATGTAAAGGGGAAGTTTGACCACCTTGGTGGATTCAACATCGACTACACTGAGGAACACCTGGATGGGTTCTATATTATTAAGTTTAGAAAAATAAGCTAAATAGTACCTTAAGCTTATTTTATACAGATAATGCTATAAATTTTGTTTTTTCTTAAAAGAGATTTTGTACTTTCTTTGCTTGTCCAAAGAAAGTACCCAAGAAAGGACACCTCTATTTTAAAATTTTAAAAGCAGAGTTGTTTCTATACGACCTTTGCAAGCTACAGTCCTCGCTTTATAGGATAAGGGTTATGTAGAGCACTGCGGAACTTAATCTGTTTGACGGCCTAGTAAAATTTTGTAGTACAAAGCCACATAAAACTAAAATAGAGGAAGAAAGGTCTGAAAGTTAGAGTTTTTAGGTTTTAGACGGCTGGCGTCAGGCCGCTTTACTTCACAAAACTATATGTCTTCGACTCGTAAAACAGAATAGGTTCTATCTAGAGCTTGTAAAAAGAGTCGGAAACTCTGGATTACTGTAAAAGGCCATCGATCGAAGTCTTGAACTCTTGGTTACTTCTTTTTCAAGAGAGAAGTAACGGAGTCTAATAAAGAAAGAAAGGATAACAACCATGCTAGATGAATTAAAAAGTGCCAATGAATATATAATCGGAAAGATAAAGGAAGGAAACCCTGTAATCCTTGAGATGGAGGACTTTGCTGAGGAGCACAATGTACCCATCGTTACCAAGGAGGTAGCTAAGTACCTGGAGTTTATGGTGGATATAAATGAAACTACAAATATCCTGGAGGTAGGAACAGCCATCGGTTACTCGGGAACCCTTATGCTGAATGCATGCGAGAAGTACGGAGGAAGGCTTACTACCCTGGAGATAGATGAGGAGAGATACAAGCAGGCCAAGGAAAACTTTGAAAGGGCAGGGCTATCTGAGAGGGTAACCCAGATCCTGGGAGATGCCACTGAGGAGATAGAGAAGCTGGATGAGAAGTACGACTTCATCTTCATAGATGCTTCCAAGGGACAGTACAGAAAGTTCTTTGACGACTCCTACAAGCTCCTAGCTGATGGTGGAATGGTCTTCATAGACAACATCATGTTCAGAGGATACCTCTACAAGGAGTACCCAAAGAGGTTTAAAACAATAGTGAGAAAGCTTGACGAGTTTATAGACTACCTATATGCTGAGCATCCAGGATTTACCCTGATGCCATTTGGGGATGGTGTTGGTCTTATTCGTAAGGTTTCGGGTAAACAGTCATAAAGAAGCTTTAGACTTTGGAAATAAAGGGATCGAGAAAGATCATAAAAATAAAAAAGGGCCTGGTTAGGCTCTTTTTTTATTGTATGGTATACTCCCGGAGAGGTGGTTCTATGATTTTATATGAAAAGCTAAGAGGGAAGTACGGAAATGGCCTGAAGGAAAAGCTCAGTGAAAGGCTGTATCATAAGATGGCAGCTAAAAAGAGTTTTTATCTTCATAATATAGTAAAGTGCGGGGTAGATCTGGAGGACCTGGGATATACTTTTGAAGATTACCTAAAAGACTTCAAAGATCAGGCAGATAAGTATACAGAAAAAAATACTGTGTATAAGATTATAAAAAGAGGATGTGCACCAGGTAATTTTGTCA
Organism: uncultured Fusobacteriaceae bacterium; assembly: GCA_964430145.1. GTDB lineage: Bacteria > Fusobacteriota > Fusobacteriia > Fusobacteriales > Fusobacteriaceae > Propionigenium. Next base: position 8,453 of record CAYSGC010000116.1, read on the forward strand.
GTACTACTTTTGTAAAGTATTTGAAGGAGGGGTTCAACTATAATTCTCAGATCGTAAGGGGAGAGGACAGAGAAGAGATCCTTAGTGTTCTGGATATAGATTGTGACCTGGAGAAATATGATCTAAGATGTGAGGTCTATAGGAGGCACATAGAACTATATGGAGACAGGGAGAGCTTAGAGAGGTTCCAGGAGGACTTCAACATCAGGCAGCCTGTATTATGGGAGAAGAGGAAAGAGGAATGGCACTTGGCTTTTGATGGGCTCCTGTGTGAGTATATAAAATGGAAGGGAGATCAAAATGAAAAAAGGTGATAAGTTCTTTGTAAGGGTGGATTCTAAAATAGAAGGAAGCAAATTGAGCTTAAAAGATTTTGATGATCATATTGAGTATTTGAGTAGGATAGCTTCTGAGAGGGATTTCATAGGTGGTGGGTTTTCAAATGTCCCTGGTGGAATGATAGTTTTTAAAGCAAGAGATCTGATAGAAGCAAAAGAAATTGCTGATAATGATCCCTTAATGAAAAGAAACTTGTACAGGTATGAATTTTTTGAGTGGGATATCTTTATTCTTTCTGAAGGAAATAATAAAGATTAAAAGATAAATAATTAGTTATAGTTGAAGGAAGAACGAAACAAATATCTAATTTATCTTATTATTTCCTTAAAAATAATTGTTTACTCATTATTATGTGGTATACTCATCTTAGTAGCACTTTTAGTTTAGTGTGAATATTACATTACATTCTACAGGAAGACTCTCCTCTCCCCAGAGGGGGTCTTTTTGATAAGTGAGAACAAATCTTTATTTGTTCTGTTGAATTAAAAAGCACACTATTAAATAGCGTGCTTTCTCTAATATATTAATCTATTTTCCGGGTTTTCTTTAAGATCGAGAGTTTCCCAAATTTAGTGTAAATTCAATATGACCTTCCTAGTCATTAGAAGTATAATCTATTGATTAGGGAGGTTTTTTGTATGAGTAGAAAAGCTAAAAATATTAATCCTTTGGTTAAAAAGATCTTTCAGGAA
>CAYSGC010000117.1:0-9455 GCA_964430145.1 uncultured Fusobacteriaceae bacterium
ATCATACTGGGGTCGCCATTAATTTTATGGGCTTTTTAATTAAAAAATAGTCTATGAAAATATTTAAAAGTGTTCTTTTAAAATAAATATAATTATAAAATTACCCCATAGTATAAAATATAGTTACTACCCAGTAATTGTAAAATTACCCCTAAGCTTTTCAATAACTTATTTTGTGGTTATTTCGGAATGATAAATTACTACAAATACAGAGTTACACTACTTTAAGAAACCTACAAAAGTACAACTACAATTGTATAAATTTTATGGCTAGAAATTTTAGTCTTGTATCAGCCATAATAAATTAAATAGTAATATGCGACCTATTGGAAATATCTCTTTTGTTTAAATGTAATAAAAAGGAAGTGCTAAAGCACTATATTTTAAAGTGAGGAAACTTTTATATTTCATGCACTTTAAATCTTTTAAGAACGAATAGGGTACTTATTTGCTGTTTAAGGGTGAGTTTTTACTTTAATATGATGAAAAGTCATTTCTGCACTGTGAACTTTTACAATCAAATAAATACTATCCACTAGCTACAGGCGATATTTTCATAATAAATATTTGATTTATAGGTGCGGATTAGCTAAACGATACTTGTATATTTTCAAATAGTATCATTCAGCTGTTAGCTTTTAAATAATTCCTTTTTCTTTTAAAAGCATTTTAATAACGTGAACAAGTTTTAAGCCATATATTTTATTACAGTTATCAAACATATCTTTTTTTTCTTTTTTTGTTAACTTAAACTCATATCTATCTATTTTAATTGTTAAATCTTCTATCTATATAATACTGGTTTTGTATCATCAAAGTTATAATCAATACTATAACTTAAATCTTCAAGTGTTACTTCATACTCTTCACTATACATTTTATCTATATTATAGATTTTAGCTTTTAATTTATTAAGCTTATTAACTTCAGAAATATCTTTGATTTTTTTCATACTAACTATATCAATAAATTCATTATTTGGAAGTTTTGTAATAAGTTGACTTTTTGATTCAAAGAAGCTAATAAAATCTTTATTATTTCCTGCTGATCTTCTCATTAATAAAGTTTCTTCATTAGTATCCAAATTTAGAGTTATCAATTCATATTGCCTAGTATTAAATAAAGTACTTCCAGTTTTTTTAATTAATAATGCTTTATTATGTTTAATTGCTAATAAAGTAGCTTCAAATTTTGTCTCTTTATCATCTAGTATATTAACTACTTCATATCTATTATAATTTTTTGTATGAATTGTATAAATTACATATTTATTAAAATAACTAATATGAGATATTATTCGAGTTTTTCCTAAATACATACTTTTTTCATTTACATTAGTTCTAAGCTCTTTTAACTCTTTCCCATCAAAAGAATATATTTTGTCGAATTTATTATAAGTACTTTTACCATTATATATCTTTTTTAAACCAAAATATAATTTATCATTAATATCTGTATCATTAAAAATAGCAACTGCATATCTATATTCAAAAGTTACAACATTCTTTTTCTCTTCCAAGTCATATCTATAACTTCTACCTATTTTCCGATATGGCATATTTTTTTCTTTCCTTAACTTATCTACATCATATGCAGATATATTTAATCTCACAGCTAATTCTTCTTTAGTTAATAAATTCTCATTCATTTTTTTTCTCTTTATTAAAATTTAGTTTTATTAAAAATTATTTATTTGTACATTTATTAACACAATTACGATTATTAATCGTAATTTCGGTATTCTTCAAGGTTAAAATGTAAATAAATGTAAGTCTAAACATTATAATGTGTATATTAACACATAATTATGTTTTTTGTCAAGTAAATAAACAAAATATTGTTTAAAAGGAAACATAAATTTGATTTTTAAAAGAATTAAACAAGTTAGAGAAGCTTTGAAATTTTCAAAGCAAGAAGACTTTTCAATGGCTCTTGATATACCAAATAGAACTTATCAAAGCTATGAGCAAGGAAAAGTAAAAGTAATCCCTCACACATTTTTAGAAAAACTAAATACACAATATCATGTATCTTTTGATTGGTTATTAACAGGAAAAGGTGATATGTTTATAACTAATGAACCATATGCAAATATAGAAAATACTTCTAATTTGTTAGTTGAAAAAAAATCTTCATTTGAAGAAGAACTTTTTAATGATATTAAAAAATTATCTCCAAAACGGCAAGAGTATTATTATCATAGAATAAAAGCTGATTTAATTGAAGATGAGTTAAAATCTAGTAAGTAGTTAAATGTTTTGGTTTGTATTTATAATTTTTGTTGGTGTTTTAATTGCAAATCAAATTAAATCAATTCTTCCTATAACTTGGACTGATATATATTCTAATTTGTCTCTGTTTTTTTCTATATTAGTAATTATTTCATTAATATTTTATGCATACTTTTTAGAACCTTTTTTAAGATTTTTTAGAGATGAAATAAGCTTTGGAAAATATAAAGGTACAAAGTGGAATGATATACCCTCTAGTTATTTGGAATGGATAGTAGATAATTTTAATGACCAAAATAAAACAAAAGCATTAAAAATATTAAAAAAGAGATCTACTTTAAATTTTGTTGTTGAAGAAAAATCACATCCTTATACAAATACAGTTCTAGGAATAATTGAAAGTAAACGAAAATGTTGGAAATGTAAAACTTTTACAAAAGTAATTGCAATTAAGTTTTATTCAAATATAAAAGATGAAGATAGCTATAACTATTATCCAAAAGTTGAACATTATATTGAGTATTTTGATAAAGATATAATAGATGAAATACAAAGTAAATATCCTTTCTATTATTATAGATATAGTAATACTGCAAAAAAAAGTTATTTTGCAAATTCTTGTATTGATTGTAATTCTCTTCAAGGAGATTGGGAACTTTATGAAGAACCTTATGGTGTATTTTTTAATTCAGATAAAATGAAATGCACAAAATATTTAGTTTATAAAAAAGGTAAGCTAGAGTTCTTAAATTATCCAATTTAAATATTTTTTCCTCTATTGTGACGTAAATTGTGACTTAGTTATAGTAAACTCTATATTATTAAGTTTTAATGATAAAAAAGTTATAAAATAATTAAAATTTTTGGGAGAATGAAAATATGAAAACAACACATTTTGATGTAGGGGCAAATGCTGTTGTCCAGCTAGGGGAAAACCTTTATAAAAATACTTATGGTGTTTTAATTGAATATATTACAAATTCATATGATGCTGATGCTTCCTATGTCAAAATTAGTATTGATAGAATTAAAGGAACTGTAACTATTGAAGATGATGGTGTTGGAATGACACTTGATGAGCTTACAGATAATTTTCTTAAAGTTGGAAATAATAGAAGAAAAAAATAGATAATAATACCTTTACTCATATAGAAGAATTTGAAAATGCTTTTATTTGTTATGATAATATAAAATTAAAACTAAGGGCTTTTAAATTTGATTATATTTTACTTAAAGCTATTGAAGATAATATAGAAGTTGATTATACAGTTGTATAGGTTCATTTATATTTGCTTTATATTCATTCCATAAATGATTTGTAGTAATTTTTATATTACCATCTTCTAAATAAGAGGCTTGTCCTATTATTATTTTAGCACCAAATTTTTGATGTATAAGTAATGAGTTAATATGACATTCATTAATTTTTATATTGATAGTATTATTGATTTTATAAATTAATTCTTTTTCTGTAATATTAGTTTTGTTTATTTGTCTTTTTAATGAATTTATTTCATCTTTTATAGAATCTAGTTCTATATTTTTTTCTTCAATTTCTTTTTTACTTTTATATTTTAATAAATCAAAATTATCTTCTAATTCTCTTATATACTCTTTATTTCCTTTAATATAAAAATTAATAATAGTACCTCCTATTATAATTATAATAGTAAATATAATTACTAAATGGTTATTAAAATCTTCCAATAAAATTCCTTTTTTTATTTTATATTCTATTATATTTAATTAAAAATATATTTAAATATAATAAAATATGTCATAAAATGTACACATTGATTAAATATTATAGAGGGAAAAAATGATTGAGACTATATATCAAAAAAGAAAAGAATTTCTAATTATTGGATTGACAGGAAGAATAGGGAGTGGATGTTCAACTACTGCAGAATTTTTATCTCAGGAACTTGATAAACATAAGTTAAGAGAAGTTAGTATTGATGATAATTCAAATGATAAACAGAGAAAAAAATATATTATTGATAAGTATTATAGAAAAAATTGGGAAAAATTTCAAATTATAAGAGCTTCAGATATAATTACAACTTTCATTTTAAAATATAGCTTTGAAGAATTTAATAAAATATTAACTGAATTTAATAATATGAAAAAAGATAATGATAATAGTATTTTAAATAATCGATTAAAGTATTATGGAGAAATTAAAAATTTAGATAATTCTTTTGAAAAAGAATATAATGAAGCATATGAAAAATTTAAAAATTTAGATGAGGATTCATCAATATCATTAGAAGAATATTATAATCTCATAACTAATGTTTTAAGTAAAATATCAATTAGACTTAAAGAAGAATTATCTAAAAACTCTTATAAAAATTATACTGATATTTTTCAACTTATTGGAGATAATATAAGATTGTATGGAAATATAAAAATTGATGAAGAATTAAAAAAATCTGATAATATTTATACTATTTCTACACATATAAATAAATTTATAAAAAAAATAAGAAAATATAATGAAGAAAATAGTAAACCCACATTAATTGTAATTGATGCTATTAGAAATCCATTAGAAAGTATGTTTTTTAAAGAAAGATATTCTGCTTTTTATCTTTTTGCGATAAATGCAAATGATGAAGATATTGAAGATAGATTATTAAATATGAAAAATATGACTAGAGAAAATATAAAAAAACAAAGTAATAAAGAAAATCAAGATAAATCATTAGAAACATTAGAAAAATTTGTGTCTCAAAATATTCAAGATTGTATTTCATCAAGTGATATTTTTATTGTAAATAATGGTAAATATGGTTCTGATAATTATTTAGAATTATATGGACAAATTATTAAATATATTTCTCTTATTATGCATCCAGGATTAATAACTCCTTCTTTAGACGAAAAAATGATGCAGATTGCATATACTGCAAAATTAAATTCTGGTTGTTTATCAAGGCAAGTAGGTGCAAGTATTACAAATAAAAATGGTTCATTAAAAGCAATAGGTTGGAATAGTGTACCAGAGGGGCAAACACCTTGTTTATTAAGAGATTTAAATGACTTAAATTATAATACAAAATCATCTTCTTATAGCAAATATGAAAAATCACATGAGTTTAAAAAATATATAAAAAAAATAACTCCCATTCGTTTAGAACTTGGATTAAATCATTCATTTTGTTTTAAATCAGTTTATACAAAAAATAAAGAAGATGAAAATGGAAATAATATTGAAAAAGGTAATCAGGTACATACTCGTTCTTTACATGCAGAAGAAAATGCATTTATGCAATTAGTAAAATATGGTTCTGAAGGAATTAAAGGTGGTACTTTATATAGTACAGCATCACCTTGTGAACTTTGTTCAAAAAAAGCATATCAACTTGGAATGAAAAAAGTTGTATATATTGATCCATATCCAGGAATAGCTAGAAAACAAATTTTAATGTCTGGTCAATTCCCTCCTGAAATAATTTTATTTAAAGGGGCAATTGGTAGAGCATACCATAAGCTCTATGAACAAATAATTCCTTTCAAAGATGAATTAGAGAATTTAGCTAATATTTAGCTAAAGAAATGATAAAGAACAGATATTGTTACATTTTTTAATTTCAAAGTATGGGATATAGATATGATTTAGAAGAAGTAAAAGTATTTATAAAAAAATTTAGGTAAATGATTATGACTTTATTTGATAAGTATTCAGTAAATGGAAAGTTTGAGAATTACAGTTTAGAAAGTATGTTACTTGATTTAAATATTTCTAAAAAAATGGTAGATGAAATAATTATAAGGTATAGCACAAGCTCACTTTTAAAAGAGTTTATTGAAAAATTAAAAAAGACTAATGAAAATGAAAATAATTCTATAGAAGTTGATTATCTTATAAAAGGTAGAATACCTAATATAAATTTTAATAATAGTGAAGATTTATTAATCAATAACATTACACAGGAATATAGTTTATTTCAAAGAAAAGATTTTGTTCATGGTGGTTTAGAAATTGATAAGAACTATAGAATTATAAGTAAAGATGGTACAATTAGTGAAAATCTTTATGCATTAGGATTATCAACTGAAGGTTCAAATTTCTTTACTCTTATATTAGGTAGACCATATATGTTTTCTAGTGTATTTTATGATAATAATAATGTTGCAATTGAGTTAATTAAAAAACTAAATAAAGAAGAAATTTTGTATGCCTAAACAGCCATTTGTAAAAAAAAATATTTTTCCTAAAACAATAAACTTAAAAAGAGTATTACTTGAAAACTATTTAGCATTAATGTTTTTATTGTTGACTTTCTTTGCAGTAATCTTATATATAAATTTTTTGCCTACAAGAGAACAAAACTTATACTCTTTTATCTCTGGCTTTTTATTTTTAAAATGGGTTATAGTCTATGTAGTTTCTATTGAAATATTAAAATACTCTATTAATAAATGGGATAAAAAAGATAGTTTTGAATTTAATCAAAACCAATATACAAAAATGGAAATAAAGCTACTCTCTTTAGTAGCTGCATTTCCATTTGGATTAGGAGTCACTTCTTTTTTCAATGGCCTATCAAAACAATCAATTAAAACATTACCAATATCACGAGGTATTGCAATTAGCATAGTTTTATTTCCTACAACACCTGCATCTGGGTTTGTTCTTGATTATTATAGAATAACAGCTATATATGAAGTGTTTTTAATTGGATTGCCAATAGCAATTGCAATGATTTATTCATTAAAAGAATTTAGTATATATAATTTAATAAAGACAAAGTTTTTACTTTTTATTATTAGTATAGGAATATTGAATTTTATATATATTGCTATTTTGTCTTTCTTTATCGAGGGCTATTTTTTACTTAAAGAATCAATATTTTATCTTTTACTATCATTGTACTTTAATAAGTATGTCTTTAAAGATATGTATAAGATTATAATAAAAACAAAAAATGAAATATTCTTTTTTATGGGAGTTGGAATACTTGGAAGTACTTTGGTATTGACATCTAATTACACAAACTATAGTTTTGATTCATATCTAATAATTTCAGATTTTATGATTATAATTCCAATTATATTATTACCCATATTGAGCATTTTTTTTATTCCTCCATTTGTACTATTCATTATCTTTGTACCTTACATAACTTCATTACTTAACATCAATGGATATGGAAATAATTTAATTTATATTATATGGATAATCATGCTTACAAATGCTCAGTTATTATCCCCAGTATCATTAACTACTATAATTGCAGCAAAGAACTCTAATAGTAATATCTTTGTAGAAAGTGTATTTAAGCATTATAAATTTTGTTTAAAACTAACAACTATTAGTTGTTTATATTTGATTTCATACAAATATTTATTTTAATATTGAAGTGTGTAGTGTAGACAATGAAAGATAAAAATAATGTGTGATGATTAATTAAAAGGGCTCTTCGTAATAAGTGGTTGAAATTTGAATAATTGACTTTTCTAATCTCTTGACATAAAGTATCTTTTAAGATACAATACTTTTATGTATATAATAAAACAAACAAATATCTTTTCAAAATGGTTAGCTAAACTCAAAGATACTCAAGGTAAAGTTGCAGTATTAAGAAGAGTAGAAAGAATGAAACTTGGTAATTTTGGAGATCACAAATCAGTTGGAAGTAATATAAACGAACTTAGAATTCCAACAGGTCCTGGATATAGAGTTTACTATACTCAAAAAGATGATGAGATTATTGTTTTATTAATTGGTGGAGATAAATCATCACAAAGTGATGATATTAAAAAAGCAAATAAAATTTTAAAGGAGCTTGAAAATGAGTAATGTAGAACTTACAAACTTTGATATTGCACAATATCTTGATAATAAAGAAGTAATAGCAGAATACCTATCTCAAATTTTAGCAGATGGAGATATGGATGAGTTACTTGAAGCTCTTGGAAATATAGCCAAAGCTAAAGGTATGAGCCAAATAGCAAATGAAACTGGGCTTGGTCGTGAAAGTTTATATAAAACTTTTCATAAAGGCACTAAACCAAAATTTGATACTATTATGAAAGTTATGCAATCTTTAGGTGTAAAAATGCAAGTATCGGCTTAGGAGGAATGGATGAGAACTACTCCTTTAAATAATCAAATACTTTTTTAAGTCCTTGAGAAGCTACTTTTCTTTGAACTTTAGCATATCTTTTTGTTGCACTAGTTGTAGTTTGTCCTAAGATAGCTGCAACTATTTCTAAAGAGCTATTCACATTATTTAAAGAAACTTCACCTATTAAATGTCTTAAATCATGTATTCTCATCTTTTTATTGATATTAGCAGTTGCTAGTATTTTATTCCAAGCATGTCTAATATTTTGTATAGTTTTAGGGGCTTTACTTTTTAGTAGCTTATTTGCAAATTTTTGTATATGTAAATTTTTAATTGTATTTAATTTTAGATTGCCAAAATGATTTTTAAAATATACATTATATGCACTTTCTTTATTTTTTATTGTCTTAGTTGCATAAGTAGGTTTTATACTTTCAATATATATATCCCATAATGTATTAAAGTTATACTCATTTATATTTCATTTAATATTTCTTCTTTCATTTTCTCTTTTTTTAGTAAAGCTATAGTTTCATTAGTTCTATATTCATCATTTTCATAACCAACAATTTTTCTATATCTCTTATTATTAACATTTACTATTGCAACAAATACTTTCCCTTTGATTTTATCTTTATAGTATTTGATACTTGGATATTTTGTTTTTGTTAATTTAGGTAATGCCATTTGTTGGGTGTTCTTTTTAGGTGTCCTTTAATAGTGTGTATATATGTAAATTTATATATTTTAATTCTATTTTAAGAAAGCTTTGTATTCCCATAAAAAGGACAATAAATATAAAAAAGTTTATTTTAGTAATTAAATGTCATAAAGATTTCCTCCTGAACACGTATGTTCGAATCATACTGGGGTCGCCATTGATTTTATGGATTTATGATATATAGGAATTATTTATTTCATAATAAGGGAGTACAACTAAAGTACAATTTTTATTAATATTTAATTGATAAATAATTATATAATTATCCTATATTTTTACATAAGCGATAACATGGTTTTTATAAAAAGTATAATTACTACATTGTAAATATTTTTTTTGAATCTTACTTTTTTATTTAAGATATTAAGTTTTTCTAATATATCTTCTGCATCAGAAGAATTTAAATCATCAAGTTTATCAAACTCA
>CAYSGC010000118.1:0-9385 GCA_964430145.1 uncultured Fusobacteriaceae bacterium
AAAAATTCTATATTTTCTAAAAAAAAAAGCCTTCACATCACGTGAAGACTTTTTTCCCCTAATCTACTACTTTACCTTTGCTCCCAGCTTTACTACCGGATCGATCTCAATTAACTTTAATCTCTTCTTCTCCTCTGTAGTCAGAAGCATTCCTTGGCTTAGCTCTCCTCTAAGCTTTACAGGAGCCAGGTTAGTTACTGCAAGGACCTTCTTCCCTACAAGTTCCTCCGGCTTCTTGTAGTGCTTGGCGATACCAGATACTATTTGTCTGATCTCTGAACCAGTGTCCACCTTAAACTTAAGAAGGTTCTTGGCTCCCTCTATATTTCCAGCCTCTAAGATCTCAACTACCTGGATCCCCACCTTGTCGAAATCTTCTATTGTAATAGGATTCTCTATCTCAAGATCCTCCTTGATCTCATTCTTAGGCTCCTCTTTAACTACCTCTATTCTAGGGAAGATCGGCTGTGCCTCTCCCAGCTTGTGATCGTATGCCATAGATCCCCAAGCTGCAATGTCTGCTACCTTGGCTTCCTCTATATTCTTCTCCACTCCAAGCTGAGCCCAGATCTTACCTGCTGACTCTGGAATGAACGGGTATACCATTACAGCTATCTTATATAGAGCCTCTACAAGGTTATACATAACTACAGCAAGTCTTGGTTTCTTCTCCTCATCCTTAGCAAGAGCCCAAGGCATAGTTTCATCTATATACTTATTCATTCTGGAGATAAACTTCCACGTAGCCTCAAGTGCCTTTGAGTACTCCAGTCTGTCCATGTGCTTCTCTACATTGACAAGAGTCTCACTCCAAAGTTCCTTGATCTGATCGTCATAGATCTCGTGTCCTGTTCCCTCTACAACTACACTTCCAAAGTACTTCTTGCTCATTCCAAGGGTTCTGTTCAGAAGGTTTCCTAGATCGTTTGCCAGGTCTGCATTTACCCTGTTTACCATGGCATTGGTCGAATAGTCACCGTCGTTACCGAAGTGCACCTCTCTCATTACAAAGTATCTGAATGCATCTACACCGTACTTCTCAGTTTCAGCGATAGGGTCTACTACATTCCCCTTGGACTTAGACATCTTCTCTCCCTCTACAGTCCACCAACCGTGAGCTACAACCTTCTCAGGAAGCTTCTCCTCAGCTGCCATAAGCATACATGGCCAGATAATAGCGTGGAATCTCAGTATATCCTTTCCTAAAAGATGTACTACCTCTCCATTTGTCCAGAACTTATCAAACATCTCAGGGTTGTTCTCATATCCTGCAGCTGTGATATAGTTGGTCAGAGCATCAAACCATACGTAGGTTACGTGCTCCGGTTCAAACTCAAGAGGGATCCCCCACTTAAATGTGTTTCTTGAGATAGACAGGTCTGTAAGTCCTTGCTTGATAAATGAGATTACCTCATTTCTTCTTGAAGTAGGTAAAATAAAGTCAGGATTCTCATCTATGTGCTTAAGAAGGGCATCCTGATATTTGCTCATCTTAAAGAAGTAAGACTCCTCCTTTACAACTCTAAGCTCCTTACCACAGTCTGGACAGTTGTTCTCCCCTGCAATCTGGTTTTCAGGAACAAATGTCTCACAAGATACACAGTACTTTCCTTCATATGCACCCTTGTAGATATCTCCCTTATCGTATACCTTCTTGATTATCTTTCTCACTGCGTCTGCGTGTCTAGGCTCAGTGGTTCTGATAAAGTCATCGTTCTGGATATTCAGTGTCTTCCACATCTCCTTAAATCTTGGAGCCATGATGTCTGTCCACTCCTGAGGCGTATGTCCCTTGGCGATAGCTGTCTCCTCTACCTTCTGACCGTGCTCATCTGTTCCAGTAAGGAAGAATACGTCGTATCCCATAGTCTTCTTGTATCTCGCTATTACGTCTGCTGCAATTGTCGTATAAGCACTTCCCACGTGGGGATCTCCATTTACATAGTATATCGGTGTAGTTACATAAAAATTCTTACTCACTCTATCATCCTCCAAATAAATTTAATTCTCTAAATTCAAAATCTTTTTTGTCACGAATCTACACGAATTCTAAGACTTTACAGTTAAATCACAGAAGTTTTCCAAAAACCTCTTTTACTTTTAAATTGAAGAAACCTAAAGATTTCAACTTAAAAATAATAGGTATTTATTCAATTACTCCTGACCTTTTGCTATTTTATTCGTGTTAATTCGTGTCATTAGTGACCAGATCTTTTAGTCTTGTTATCCTTCACTGTATTTCTGCAAAATCATTTTATAATTTTAAATCGTACATTTTCAATTATAAATTTAGCTCCCTACTTTTTAAGAAGCGCCTCAGCTTCCCTGTCCAGCCTGTGGATCTCTGCCTCTACCTTCAGTGCATACTCGTCCAGGTCTGCATCCTTGGGGATCTCTATTGGATCACCTACAATACAGGCTACTCTGGAAAAGGGCTTTGGAAAGTTAAACTTATCCCACGCCTTTTCAAATACCCAGGCATTGCTGAAAGCTCCTCCCACTGGGATCATCTTCTTTCCGGATTTCTGTGCTATATAGAGCATCCCTGGTTTCACCTTGTAGATAGGTCCCTTGGGACCATCTACCGGAGTTCCCGCATTATACCCCTTCCTTACAAGGCCTATAAGCTTGATGAGACTCTTTACGCTCTCCTTGTTGGATGAACCTCTTACCACCTTAAATCCCAGCTTTTCAAGGGGAACAGCTATGAGCTCTCCGTCCTTTGAAGGGCTCGCAAGTACCGCCGCCTTCTCTGTATATCCCAGACAAAGAGAAGCTATCACAAGCTTATTGTGCCAGAAACCATAGGTATAGTTGTCGGCAGGATCCACCTTTTCGCTCTTTACCATCTGAAACTTAAGGGTCTTGGATACAAGCTTCAGTATAAGATACAGAACTGCCCCATACCTGCTATACTTCTTATTTTCCTCCATCTTAAAACATCTCCCGTCCCTCGTTTTAATAATAGGTTAAAGCTCCTCTAAGCAACTTCCCCATACCGAGGTGAAAACTTTAAGCCTAACTCTACACGGATTTTCTCTTGTATGAAAAAAGAGGGAAAAACCCTTTCCCCCTTTAAAAGCTATTACTAGATAAGTCCTGGAATGTTGATTCCACCAGTTACCTGACCCATCTCCTTTTCAGCAAGCTCTTCAGCCTGTCTCATAGCCTCAGATACTGCAGAAAGTACTAGATCCTCTAGCATCTCCTTGTCATCTTCAGCTGCTTCCTTTACGATCTCATCGCTTAGCTTTATCTCAAGGATCTCTTTTTGTCCGTTGATCTTTACAGTTACTGCTCCTCCACCAACAGAAGTTTCTAATTCCTTTTCTTTAAGACCTTCCTGTATCTTTAGCATCTCCTGCTGCATTGCCTGAGCCTGCTTTAAGATATCCATCTGTCCTCCACCTGCTTTATTATTCTTTGATTTTAATTTTCTAACCACCGAATACTCCTCCTCCTATTGTGCTTTTGCCCTATGATTATAGCACATTAAATATAGATTTTGCAATAAAATAACGCCTAACCCCATTGAGATTGCTATATGGAAAACTACTCCTCTCTGAAGTTTTTTCTTATCTTAAAGAGGAGTCCCATGAGGACCTCCTTCTCCTCCTCTGTAAAGCCTCCATAGGTTTTATCCAGGAGTTCCCTGCTGATCTCCTTAAAGGTGTCTCTGAACTCCCACCCCTTCTCTGTGAGAGTCACCTCTATAACCCTGGCATCCTCCCTGCTCTTCTCCCTGCTCACATACCCGAGCTTCTCCAGCTTCCTTACCATATCTGTAATGGTGGACTTCCTCTTCCCCACAAACCTGGCTATGCCGTTCATGGTCATCTTTCCGTCGTTGTCATACATTGCTGAAAGCACCGTTCCGTGGCTGTTGATAAGCCCCTCTACCCCTCTGTCCTTAAGTTCTTTATTTATAAACTGGGCACTCTTCTCCCTTATATTGGATATCACTCCGATTACTACATCTGTCCTCATCTTTTCACCACCTGGCTGTTATCATTCACCTATATAATACCCCAAGTTTGCAAAAATTTGCAAATGTTCATCCTGTTAGAATAGTTAGATGTCAACTAAAATCCTAATTGCTATTTGAAAAAAAAAACTTTATTTTTGCCACCAATTAACACCAATAGACACTAATAGTAAAGAACTTAAAACCTCATCTTTGTCACGAATTACACAAATTATAAGTGTAGGATGCTGTGAAAGTATTTACACTAAATCAAGATTTTAAATCTAAATAACCGTCTGCAGTAGGAGAAAAAAATTCACTCCAATAAATCCCTCGCTTTAGTTGATAATGCTTTGTACTATAAATTTCTACTAGGCTGTTATACAAATTAAGTTCCGCAGTGATAATCTGGTGTTTTTTACAAGAGGAACGAGGACTGTAGCCCATAAAAGTCGTATATTAGTAATTCTGCTTATGAAACATTTAAAGCGAGGGTCAGTTTTCTTTGGTTCGTTTCTTTTGCTGACCAAAAGAAATGAACATTCCAATAAAAAAGATTTCTCCCATCTTCCAGTATATACCTCCTATAAACTCTGGAGGTGATACCATGAAGGATATAGTAGTTGCAGGAGGCTGCTTTTGGGGAGTGGAAGCCTACTACAAGCTCATAAAGGGAGTCGTGGCTACAAGGGTAGGATATGCCAATGGTCACAAGGAAAACCCCACATATAGAGAGGTGTGCACGGGAACCACCGGTCACGCTGAGGTATGCAGAATAACCTACGATGAGGAGATCATAGATCTCAGGGGAATATTGAAGCATCTTTTCAGGATAATCGACCCCACCCTGCTAAACAGGCAGGGGAATGACAGGGGGACCCAGTACCGTACCGGTATCTATTACAGGACTGAAGAGGAGGCCCGGGAGATCGAGAGGTATATAGAGGAGCTTGCTTCCAAATATATCTCTCCTATAGTTACCGAGGTCCTTCCCCTGACATCCTTCTACGATGCCGAGGAGTACCACCAGGACTACCTCACAAAGAACCCAGGAGGCTACTGCCACATCGATATAGGGGAGGCTCTAAAGTAATTTTTTTAAATTTCAAAGATTAAAGAAATTCTTTAAATACCTACCACGAATTACATTAATTTTTAATGGCAGAATTCAAACTCATCAGGTATTCTAATAATATTTTGCACCTTTCTCTTGAAAAAAAGGTGCCCAAAGTTCAAGACTTCCGATAATTGTCTTTGGAGGTAGAGCGGAATTACCGTTTCTTTTCATCAGCTCTATATGAACAAACTCCCAAATCTCTAAAATTTATTTCATAAATTAAGAGCTAGTGGGATAGATAGAACCTATACTGTAGGACGAAACGAAGCAGAGATAATAAGTGAAGCCTGACGACTATCTGCAGTCAGCCATTTAAATTCTTAGCTTAAAATTTAAAAATCCCTTGTCCGAAGTAATCGATGTATCTTTGAGCTCCAAACTTCACTAGACCGTCAGACAGCTTAAGTTTATCGACTGCTATACAGTATATTGTATTTCTTAAAAGGGAGATTGTAGCTTACAAAGTTCGTAGAGGAACACTTTACTTATGAGATATTACGAAGGACTAGATCTTCTTTGGATACTTTCTTACATCATGGTAAGAAAGTATCTCGCTCTCTTCAGAGAGTGAAATTCTTTTTTAACTCTTTTCAAAATCTATCATAAAAGTAAAAAAATACTTAAAAAGGAGGAGCCCCAGCTCCTCCTTTTATATCAAAGATACCCGATATATAAAATACATCACCATATATGAGATATAACTCTTCACAGGCATCTTCCTGCTTCCCTCTTCACAGACCAACAGCATAAGAAAATCAATAAGGAATGCCAGCATAAAGAATATCGCTACAAACCTCATCCCGTCGGATATTCCACTACTGCTTCCCACACTCATTATGTAGTTTGCCCTGGTTAAAATCATAGAAATACACCCCCTATGATTATTACCTAGGAAAATTATCGGATTTTCCTTTTTTAAAAGCCTACCTTTAACAAATTTTACAACTTTAGTCCTCCTATATCTTGTATGGAAGGTACATTACCGGCCTCACAAGGAGTTCATTCTCCTCCACTACAGCTTTCTCATCCCCGGAAATTACAGCCATTACCCTGCTGTAGAGTCTGCTCATATAGCTGTAACTCATGAAGAACCTTTCAAATGGTTTCTCATCCCTCACCTCTACTACACTGTACTGCTCTAGCTCCAGATACTCTGCCATCCCCTCTATGGCGGCCTCTATTCCGCCGATCTCATCTACCAGGCCGTTTTCCACAGCTTCCTCACCTAGCCATACTCTTCCACCGGCTATCTTCTCAAGGCTCTCGCTGTCTATTCCTCTTCCGCCGGAAACCCTTTCCTTAAACTCCTCGTAGACTCCCAGACTGGACTCATAGATCCTCTCTCTCTCCTCATCAGTCATTTCGTTAAAGAGGGAGTAGATCCCTGAAAACTTACCCTTCTCGATAATCTCAGTGTTTACCCCCAGCTTCTCGCTTACCTCTGAGAAGTTTGGAATTATGCTTACTACACCTATTGATCCCGTTACCGTTCCACGGCTGGCGTATATCTTCTGCCCCGCTGAAGATATGTAGTATCCTCCAGATGCTGCTGTACCTCCCATGGAGATGTAGATGGGCTTACCTATCTCCTTCATCTTGGCATTTATAACCTCACTTGCCAGGGCAGATCCCCCCGGTGAGTCTATTCTAAGAACTATCCCCTTTACATCGGGGTTGTCTCCTGCCATATCCAGCTCCTTTATAAGGTTGTCAGGGGTGATTATAGCCTTGGGAGATCTCTGGGCCGAGTAGAGGATATTACCCTCAGCGTATACCACCGCTATCTTATCCTTTACCACCTTGGGACTCTGGATATTCTTGGAATACTCTCCCAGTCCCACTACATTTTCTATCCCTCTGTTTTCCAGGAACTCGTGGTAGTACTCCAGGCTGTCTATGAGCCTCTCCTTCTTCAGCTTAAACGGGTCTGCCAGAACAAACTCTCCGTCCAGTATCTTTCTGTTCAGTATGGTTCTTGGAAGGTTTCTCCTTTCAGCCACCCTCGCCACAAACTCATCGTATATAGTGTCCAGTATCCTTGTTAGGTCTGCCTTCCTCTCAGGAGACATATCCTCCCTCACATAGGTTTCTCCAAAGGCCTTGTAGTCTCCCACATGAATAACATTGTACTTTATTCCCACCTTGTCTGTGAGCCTCTTGAGGTACCTGGATTCCGTATAGTAACCCTTGAGGTCTATGCTGCTTCCCCTGCTCGGCGGCATCACTATCTCATTGGCATTTACAGCCAGGTAGTAGTTCCTATTATCCATAACCCTGCTGAAGGCATATACAGGCTTTCCTGCCTCCTTCAGTTCAGTCAGCTTATCACTGAGCTCCTCTATCTGTGCCCTGTTAAGGGCTACGTCGTCGCTCTTTAATATAACTCCCTTTATCCTGCTGTCCTTCTCTGCACTGTCCAGTATCCTTAAGAGGTTGTAGAAATTTATATTCTCTCCCTCTATGGCAAAAAGGGTCATCCCTCCCTTCTCCGCCACCTCAGAGGACAGGTTCAGTTCCAGATAGGAATCATCCTTAATCCTGGCAACCTTCTTCTCCCTGTCTCCGCTGATCTTTATAAATATCCCCGTAAGGATAGCTACTACAATAAGGATCTTTATAGCAAAGGAGGCCAGCTCTTTTAGGATAAACAGTATAACATTTTTCAGTAATTTAAATACAACCATATCTTCCTCCATATTAATAAACTTACTCTGGGGAGGTTCTGTGAACCTCCCCTCGAGCAACTAATCTAAACTTTTCCCTGGAAGCCTACCGACCTCTACTTCTTTTCCCTCTCATATTTTTCTATCTCCTGCTCCAGAAGATCCAGAAGTTTATCCAGATCCTTGGCCACTGCTGCCACTGCCTCAGTTTCAGAGAGGTCTACCCCTGCCTTCTTCAGCTGCTCCATAGGGTGGTCATTTCCTCCTGACTTTAGAAGGGTCAGGTACCTGTCCAGAGCCTCCTCCCTCTCCTCTTCACTGTACTTCTCATTTGTCACCTTATCGTGAAGTACAGCCGATGAAGCAAAGCACGTAGCATACTGGTATACATAGAATGGTGAGTTGTAGAAGTGAGGTATCCTTGCCCAGATTATCTTCTGAAGATCATCTATGGCTATGGTGTCCCCAAAGTAATCCTTGAAGAGCTTATCCATAATTCCGTCCAGTACCTCTGGAGTTATAGCCTGCCCCTGCTCTACCATCCTGTGTGCCTGATACTCAAAGTCTGCAAAGAGGGTCTGGATATAGTAGGTCCCCACAATATTTCCAAGTGCCTGCTCTATGAGGGCTATCCTCTCAACTGGATCCCTTGTCTCCTCCAGCATGTGGTCCAGGAGAAGCCTCTCATTGAAGGTAGATGCTACCTCAGCCACAAAGATGGTGTATCTGTGGTTTGCATAGGACTGATTTTCCATGGAAAGCATGCTGTGCATAGTATGCCCCAGTTCGTGGGCCAGGGTAAATACATAGTCCAAAGTTCCTGTATAGTTAAGCAGCATATACGGGTGAACTCCGTATACACCAAGGGAGTAAGCTCCGCTTCTCTTTCCCTGGGTCTCATATACATCCAGCCATCCCTCTCCCACAGCCTTCTCTATCCTCTCCTCATACTCCCTGCCAAGGGGTTTCACCGATTTCAGAACTATATCCTTGGCCTCATCATACTCAAATCTTCTCTCATACTCCACAAGGTTTATCTGATTGTCGTAGTAGTGGTAGTCATCTATCCCCAGAAGTCTCTTTCTGAGAGATGTATACCTCTGAAGGGGCTCCGTATTCTCTCTGGTCACCCTTATGAGGTTCTCATATACCTCAGTTGGTATATTGTTCCCCTCCAGGGCCCTTGATAATATAGAGTCGTAGTTTCTTGCCTGGGTGGAAGCAAAGTTCTTCTGAAGTATGGATCTGTAGATTGCTGCATAGGTATTCTTATTATCTGCGTAGGAGCTGTAGAGAGCCTCAAAGGCCTTCCTTCTGTCCTCCTGATTTCTGTAGGTATTAAGAACCTTGGAGTATACTCCGTTGGTAACCTGAAGCTTCTCCCCTGTGGAAAGCTCCACCTCATTCCACTTTATATCGGAAGTAGTAAGCTCCTTATATATACTTGTTGGAGCTCCCATATACTGTCCATAGTAGGAGAGCAGCTTCTCCTCATTGGCTTCCAGTACATGCTCCTCCAGTCTGTAGATCTCCATGATAGAGAATCTGTGATCCTCCAGCTCGCTGTTCTCATCTATCCACTTTATCATCTTCTCCTTGGGAACTTCCAGGATCTCTGGAGTTACCCACGCTGTTGCTGCA
>CAYSGC010000119.1:0-9385 GCA_964430145.1 uncultured Fusobacteriaceae bacterium
TTCAAAAAAAGGAACAACAAAAAGCACTCCTCTTTAAAACTCCCCCACTCTTTTACATCAAAGAATTTAGTTTGTGGAGTTTAGGATTTAACAAGCCTATCTACCAATACCTGCCGAAATTCAGGGGTTAGCATACTAAAGAAAGCAGTAAATCCAGTAACGCGCACAACAAGATCTGGATACTTCTCAGGTTCTCTATGAGCAGCTATAAGGTCACTACTATCTAAAATATTAATATTTATTAATGTTCCTCCTAATTCAAAATGTGATAAAATAATAGCTTTGACTATATTCTCAGGAGTACTACTCAAACTAAAAGGATCAAGTTCTAACTGCAAAGGTGCTGTATTCCCATACCCCGATTGTACCATTGCAATTGCTGTAGACTGAGCAAGTGCAGCCCCATTTTTTAAGAATCCAGGATTTGGATTTGCTCCATGAGTAATAGGATCTCCAAAGTGCCTTCCATCTGGGGTAGCCCCAACAACAGATCCTAAAATATGAGGCTTTGCCCATGAGAATAGCCCTGGAATAAAAATATGTTCATTTTGAGATTCTTTCAAAACAAATTTAGAAAATTCATCTGAAATCCGCACAGCCCAAAGATCACCCAAAGAGCCTCCTTCTCCATAAGAGGGAGCACTCTTCATCATAAGTCTGTAATTTTCACCATACGATGAGGCCCAATTAGTTCGTAAAAGATCATTAACCACTTTCCAACTTATGAGCTTTTCTTGAGTAATCATCTTTTCTAAAGAAGAGAAAGAGTCTGCCACCGTACCTAATCCAGCCCCATCTATTGCTAAATTATAGTACATGGCCCCGCCATCACTCACATCAAGACCTCGCTCTATAGGTCCATGACTTAATAAGTTTAATAGTAACTCCACTTCATTATCTTTCATAATCTCAAGGTGAAATCGAATAGCATCGGCAACAGAGTGTACTGCGATACCTAAGTGCTTTCTAAACAAATCCCATAATAGAGATACTGAAGGACTTAAGAGTGTTCTTTTCTGCCCAATTATAATAGGTTTATACACACCTATATTATTAGTAAGACCTGGGTAACCACAGAGTTTCATCATATCCTGCCAAGCTATCTCAAAAACTTTAGCCATATTCACTTTAAACAGATCATTTACGGTGTATTCTTTTCCTGGTAGAGACATCCAGTTACACCCAGTAGCAATTCGTTCCCTCGCTAAAGACTCATCAAATCCCAATTTCATAAAACCTTTCACCAGAGCCTGATCGCCTGAAAATCGAGGCCACCCCTGCTTATATTTTACAAGTAATGCAACTCCTTTCTCAAAAAGATGTTTATTCATTTCATCATGAACCCTCAATGTAAGATTTATTGACACATTTGCATATTCAGCAGCATCAAGAATGAGAAATGACAGATCATTCGTTTGATCTACTCCATCTTTATCAGGACCACCAATCTGCCAATATACAGGATCATTCAAAAAGAAACATGCCATATAATATATAGCCTGATCTTTTGTGAGGTTCCCTGATTCATAATCTTTCTTGTAATAAGGATAAAGCAAGGTATCTAACTGCCCACCAGCCCCATCTCGATTAAAAGTTCGAGAAGCTAAATGAAACCAAATGATCCACTGTAAAGCTTCTCTATAACTTTTAGGAGGATCGTGTAGAATCCGTTTATTTACATCCCGCTTATCACATAATTCTGCTTGTACGTCTTTATCAGGTTCATTAAAAATAAGCTCATCAAGATGATCTATATGTCTCTGTATCCATCCCTGAATAGACTCAATAACCCTACGATGACAATCATAAAATTCATCAATATCCCTATTTTTATGAATTTTACGATACTTTTCTAATTTCCTTATTAGCCCTCTCCAGCCTAAGCTCAGACCAATAGTATAATCAGGGCAAAAGTGAGCATCAAAACCAATACCTGCATCAGATTGATACTTCTCTAGACATGCCCTTAACTCACAAGGCAAAAGACTCTTATCATATTGAGAGGGCCTCATCTTTGACATAAAGTACATCCATCGACCCGTAAAAGCATCATCGAAATCTACATAGACATCATGTTTTTCCATAAGATCACAAAAATTATCAGTCCAACCTTGCAAACCATAAAAATTACCATCTGGATGGTTTGGAATAATATTCCATTCGAAAGTGGGGACAATCCTACCATAATCATCTTCATCTAGATATCCCTCATATTCTAATTTCTGAACAGTCTGAGCAATCTTTCTCTTTCTCAAATTTTCTATTTTTTTTGAATATATCATAACAGCTCCCTATGTTTCTAATATGTTCTGAGCAATATTCTGTAAGTACTTCAACCTAGCGGGATCAAACTCTTTCCAGTAAGAATACTCTAGTGTTATTCCAAAATTCTCATACTTTGACATGCCTAAAGGGTGATATGGAACAAGAGAATAACTTACTGAACTTCGCAAACTTTTTACAAATGTAGCAATGGATTTAATATTTTCAACACAATCTGTAACACCAGGAATTAATGGTGTCCGAACTTCTATACAAGCCCCAAGCTCATCTAAGTGTCTAATGTTTTCAAGAAGTAAGGAGTTTTCCTGCCCTACCCACTTTCTATGCTGCTGTGAATCCCATAGCTTAAAGTCAATCATAAAATAATCAACAAAAGGAATAGTATCTAAAACACTTTTAGTAAAAGGAATCATCATGGCACTTTGGACTATTGTATGGATATTCTCCTCTTTTAGAAGCTTAAGAACTTGAAGTAAGAATTCACTCTGTATATAGGGTTCTCCCCCAGAAAAGTTACTCCACCTTCAGAATTCTTATAATAGATTCTATCTATTAATAATTTTTGTACAGTTTCATAAGGACTCCATAACATACCACATGGTCTTAGAGCATTCATATAACAATACTGAACACAAGAAAAACAACCTGTACATTTTGAGAATTCAATAGAAATATGATTAGTCCCCTTTTTCAAAGCATTAGAAGGACAGTGTGGTATACAACGATAACATTTACGACACTGATCTCTATGGTAACTTAATTGAGGACTACAACTCACAGATTCAGGGTTATGGCACCATTTACATTGTAAATTACATCCCTTTAGAAAAATGGTTGAACGAATACCACATCCATCATGCGTTGAAAATCTTTGAAGATGACTAATTATCCCATTACTCATACAATTAGTCTACTCTAGTTATATTTTCCTGTCAATTATTTAACGGTGTTAAATAATAAACTATTGCATAGAATAGAAGGATAAAGTAAAATAGCTTTATGCAAGCTTTACGAAATATTGACCAAATACGCAGAAATAACAGATTGGATATACTTTGCATCCTTTCACAAAATAGCGACATTAATAGATCGGCACTCTCCGAAATGACAGGATTAACAAATGCATCTATTACAAAAATTATTGCTCAAATGGAAACAGAGGGAATCCTATACGAAGTTGCGGGTTTCTCAAAATCTAGAAATAGGAAATCTAAATTCCTACAACTTATTCCTTCCTATTTTTACGGCATAGTATTCTATATAGGACGAAAATCTATTTCAGTGGGTCTCCTTGACCTTCAAGGTAATTTAATAAAAGAAAAAAACTACCCACTTACAATAGAAAACACCTCCTCTCAGTCTTTACAAGAACTAGTCCCCAAAGTAATTAATGACATATCGGATACAATTCCGGTGGGTGGTATTTGCTTTGTCTCACCAGGAACCATGGGAACACAAACAGACCACAAGGGACCATATTACTGGCTACAAGAGTCTTTGGAGATTCCGATAAAAAAAGGACAACAACTTTTCCTTGCAGCCGATAATGATAGTAATATCGCAGCTTTAGGTGAATTGTGGTACGGGAGTGGTGGAAAACTAGACTCATTCGTACTTTATAGTGTTGGACATGGGATTGGAGCTGCTGTATGCTCCAAAGGGAAAATTTTATCTTCAACTCATGGAATAAATACAGAAATTGGTCATATAACTATCAACCTGAATGGCCCACAATGCAGTTGTGGCAATCATGGCTGTCTAGAGATATATGCTAGTATCAACAGACTAGAAAAAGATTTTTGCAAGACCTTCAACGAGGATAATATGAATAACTGTGACCTTAACATCAAAACACTCATTCAAAAGTCCGAAGAAGGAGATAAAAAAGCTGAGGAACTTTTAAATAATTACAATGAAACTCTTGCTGAAGGAGGCCTTATTTTAGCAAATATGTTTGGCCCTCAAAAAATTATTATTGCACCAAATGAAATAAATACTCTTAATACTCCTACCCTTCCAGCAAAAATACAATCTGTTATTCAAAATCGATCCTTTCTTTACCGAAAAAAAAGCTTTACAGTAGAATACTCCTCGCTTGGAAGTCAAATACACTTCAAAGGAGGGTTAGCTCTACTCATAAACTCTCTAATTCTTGAATCATCTAAATAAATAATAAAACTTCAAAATATTTTATTGACAATCTTAGATACCTATTTTACAATACAATAAATTAACACTGTTAATAAATATATTATTTTGCAAGGAGATATTATGAAGTCAAGGATTTTTACTGTAACATGTTTACTAATTTTTATCGTATCATTGGTGATAACCGGATGCACAAAAGAAGAAAATTCGGTAGAAAAAAATGGGGATGAGGTATTCACTTTAAGAATATCTACCTCTGGAGCAACGGAAGACAATATAGATCTTGCAGAAAAAATATTTTTAGAACGCTATCCAAAAGCAAAAATAGAGTACATAATTAGCCCATGGAGTGAAACAAGGGAAAAGCAACTTGTACTGATGAGTATGGGAGACATTCCTGATATCGCAAAAACAGGAGGATGGGCTCAAGAATTCTATCAAGATGGAGTTTTAGAAAATTTGCGACCAGAAGTATCAACATGGGATGTTTTCTCACAATTCACACCAGGTCAGCTAGAAAGGATGCAGTTTGGAGAAGATATCTCTGCACTAAACTATAATACAAATACAATATTACTATTGTACAATAAAAGAATTCTCAATCAGCTTGGGGTAGAGCCTCCAAAAACATTTAAGGATCTAGAAGAAATCGGACGACTTATAGCTGAAAAACAGCTCAAAAACGATTCTGGAGCAAAGGTCTTTGCTACAACAGTTACCACACATCCATGGGAAATTGGCGCTTGGATATGGTCAAATGGTGGAGAATTTATGAATGAAGACTTAACAAAAACACTAATTGACACGCCTAAGTCTATCGAAGCACATAAATATGCTCAAAGCTTTGTTAAGAAAGGTTGGGCACCTATGCCTGACGGAACAACAGATCAAATGTGGTTAAATGGACAAATTGCTACTTATTTTACTGGAGAATGGACATTACCAGCTTCTTTTGATGCAGGGATTGATGTAGGAGTTACTACAGTTCCAATAGGAATTGGAGGGCAAAGTATTACATCAACTGGAGGTTGTGACTGGGCAATATTTAAGGAGTCTAAAAATAAAGATAAGGCTTATGAATTCCTACAAATCATGTATTCAGAAGAATTTCAAATTCAGGCAGATCGAGGTGTCACAACATTATCCACCTATGATAATCCAGAGAAGCAATCAAACTGGAAAGAGATTGGAGTACTGGAAGCAAAAATAGCTCAACAAAAACAATTACGTACTACAAAACACAACTATATGGATGGTCCTTATAAATACCCAGAGGCGAGAGATATCTATATTGAGGCCTTGGAGCGAATGTTTTTTAACGACGAAAACCCTGAAATTCTGTTAAAAGATGCTGCAAGTAAAATCAACAAAAACCATTAAAAGCTTTAGCTCACTCCTTAGGGAGTGAGCTAAATTCATAGGTATAGGAGGCTTCATGAAAATTACTGGTAAGACTCAAGAACATACTTTTGTTTGGGGTATTATTATTCCTGCATTGATCTTTTTTGTTATATCCATTTACTATCCATTTTTTAAAAATGTATACCTCTCTTTCTCTGATTACAACTACATAAAAGAACCGACATTTACAGGCCTTACAAACCTAAAAAAACTTATAGTGGATACTTATTTTTGGAACTCATTAAAAAATACATTTATTATTACAGCAATCAGTGTCCCTCTCGTTCTCATAACATCTTTAATTCTCTCTGTGTCTCTTTTTAGAATAGGTAAACTACAAGGAGTTTTCCGAAGTGCTATTTTTGCAACATATCTAGTTCCTCTGGTTGTTGCTAGTGTAATATTTAAATTACTCTTTGGTACAGAAGCAGGACTTATAAATAGTATTCTAAACTCTTTTGGTTTAGAAAAAGTAAATTGGCTTACAACTCCAAGTTTAGCTATATTTTGTATCATTCTACTTAACCTATGGAATGGAACAGGTTATTATATGGTAATTTTCTTAGCTGGTTTATCTAACATTGATTTTAATCTTTATGAAGCAGCAAAAGTAGATGGTGCAAATTCTATCAGAGAGTTCTTCTCTATTACTCTCCCCTCTCTAAAACCAACTATTACATTTGCTGTTATTTTTGCAACAATATCATACTTAAGAACATTTGTTACCGTCGAGATACTCACAGAAGGTGGTCCTTATAGATCTACAGAAACAATCATAAAATATATGTTTGATCAAGGATTTAAAGCAAGAAATGTAGGATACTCTTCTCTTATTGCTATTATCTTATTTCTTATAACTCTAATTATATCTCTCATACAAATAAGGATACAAAAAAATGACTAAAAAAATAAAAATACAACCTTCAAAAATATTTTTACTTATTTGCCTAATCATAGTTACCATCTTATTTGTATCTCCGATTTTTTGGATGATTTCTGCATCATTTCAAGGACAAGGAGAACTTTTTAAAATCCCATTTTCTTGGATTCCTAAACAACCATCTCTTGACAATTATCTTTATAGCATCAAAATTGGAGGGATAGATCAAGCTTTCAAGGTATCAATTATTGTAAGTATAATGATGATTATTATCCAAGTATCTCTAAGTACTATTACAGGATATGTCTTCTGTAAGTATCAATTTCGCTGGAAAAATTTTATTTTATTACTTATCTTAATGACTATAATGATTCCTCAAGAAATTACATTCATGCCGCTTTTTGACATCATTAGGTCTCTAAAACTTACAAACACATACATTGGTATGATCTTTCCCTTTTTATATAGTGGGTTTGGAATAATCTACATTATGCAATTTTCAAAATATATCCCAGATTCTATGATAGAAGCTGCTACAATTGAAGGTGTAGGCCATATAAAACGTTTTGTATATATCGTCCTTCCTCAGCTTAAAAGTGCAATTTCAGGACTGATTATTCTCGCATTCACTTTTATATGGAGTGAATTTGCTTGGTCTAGAGTCGTTATTTCAAAAGAATCAATGCGTCCTCTTTCTATTGTCCTTACCCAACTATCAAAAGGGTATGATAATTATATAAATTATGGTGCTCTTATAGCATCCGGAGTTATGGTTATGATTCCAATTTTATTAATATTCCTATTCTTTCAAAAGAACTTTGTCAAATCTGTCATGAACTCGGGAATCAAAGGATAAAAAAGGAGCTGTTACAAATCCTTGTGGCAGCTCCTTTTTCCAAAAAATCATAAGTATTATAATAATTCTGGGTATTTCTTATACAGATATACAATCAGCTCACCAAAATAACTATTAACCCAAGAGAACCACTCTCTCGTTATATCTGTAGAATCATCTTTCGAGTACGTTTCATGAATAAGACCAGAATGAGAATGATTCTTCACAAGTTGATTTAAACAAAACTGAATTTCTTCTTTACTTTGACTCGTCAATGCTCTTGAAATAGTACCCATAGGCCATATACGGCCTTTTGGATAATGAGCTGAACCAAAACCATCCCCAGCCTTCCCTTTTTCATACATGGGATTCCAATCACTCAAAATAAATTTTCTGGTATTTTCATAAACCTCATCAAATCCCCAGTACCCCATGGATGGGAGATTTAATAATCCTGGTAATGAAGGGTCATCCATAACAATACGAGAGCCAAAACCATCAATTTCAAATGCAAATATTTTTCCAAAGATCTTATGTTCTACTATAGCATCTTCATATACCGCTTTCTCAACCTGTTTCGCCATATCATAGCAATCCTTTGACATATCTTCATCAGAACAAATACACATCATCATCTCCCCCAATTTACGAAGCTCCGTAATCGCCATTATATTATCTGGGACAAACAGACTTAAAATGGTTGCATCATCTTGTCGAAAGATTCCGTGTATCATTCCATTTTTTCTGGTGGGCTGTCCAAACCCACCGTTAGCAACAGCATCAGCAGGATCCAGCGTAAGACGCTGAAAAAAGTATGGGCCTTCAGAAGTTAACCGTTGTTGATCTTTAAGTGTATGAAAAAGTAATTTCATAGCCTGAATCCATGTTTTATCAAAAGGAGTTACATCTTCTGTCTTTTTCCAATACTCATAACTCAGACGAATAACAAAAAGTAGTGAGTTAATTTCCCACTTTCTCTCATGCAAATATTCATTCATGACAGTAATATCACCTTCAGCCCATTTTGAAAAAGGCTCGGACTTATCCTTTTTAAAGGCATTAGCATATGGATCAATTAAAACTAAATCTACTTGCCTATTAATAACTCCTTGAATCATGCGTTGAAGTATCGGATCATCATTCATACAATCTAAATAAGGCCATACTTGACAAGTAGAATCTCGCAACCACATAGCATTAATATCACCTGTAATAATATGGGTTTCTGGACGATCTTTATCAGAAAAGTATACGGTGGTATCCAAAGTATTAGGAAAACAATTACGAAAAAGCCACTCTAGACAAGGATCTGTTATGGTAGAAGCAATAGTTTCCATATATTCTTCTACTGCAGTAGATTTAAAAAGTCGATTTTCTGGAGCTGGACGGCGTGTTGTCCCCACATCATAAAAATATACACTAGAACAGCTCTTCTCCTTAGAAACTTCCTCATGATAAGAGATAGTTACTAATAAATCATTTACTCTAATTTCGTCATTTTCTGTAGCACCAAGGCTTTCAATAATCCCGGAAAAGGGAGACTTTACATAGACTTCATAACTATCAGATTCAATCACACAAAGCATTTGTTTCTTCGTTACAGGATCTCCAGCTGCAACATAATATTTCTTACAAATTCCAATATGTTGACTACGAAGAGGGGCTGTTTTTTTTGTACTATTTCTCATAAAAATAACTCCTTTTATTTTTTAACGCAGTTTAATTATATATCTCTAAATGTACAAATGTCAATCATAAAAATATATATTTTCAGTCTTATTACTTAAAACTCCCCCACTCTTTTATTGGTGCGGTCTATACCAATAAGGTAATTCTTG
>CAYSGC010000120.1:0-9287 GCA_964430145.1 uncultured Fusobacteriaceae bacterium
AAGATTTTGGTAACCTTTTAATAAGATATGTAAGGTAAGGAGAAATAATATGAACTCTTATATGATTAAATCAACTACAACCACATCAACCACCAGTTAGGGGTCTGTATTCTGAAGAGGAATGGTACAGCCCGAATTTTAATTGTTAAAAATAAGGATTGTATCTGGAGTTGGTGATTGGATCTATAGGAGCTTTAGTAGATGGCCGTCTAGAAACACTCTAGACGGCCATAGTTTTTTTATATGAATAAATAAAATGTATATAGAGAAGGAGATGACTATGATTAAGATTACACTTCCTAGCGGAGATATCAAAGAATTTGATGAAAAACTTAATATTTTTCAAGTGGCAAAGAGTATCAGTAACTCCCTTGCAAAAAAGGCTGTAGCTGGTAGGGTTGACGGAAACCTTGTGGATATGGGTCATATAATTGACAAGGATGCCAGTGTAGAGATTATTACACCGGAAACTGAAGAGGGAGTAGATATCATAAGACACTCTACAGCTCACCTTATGGCTCAGGCAGTTGTAAATCTGTTCCCTGAAACAAAGGTAGCCATAGGACCAGCTATTGAAAATGGTTTCTACTACGACTTCGATCCTAAGGAGCAGTTTACAGATGAGGATCTGGAAGAGATCGAAAAAGAGATGAAGAGACTTGTTAAGGAAGATATCAAGATCGAAAAGCTTGAGATGAGCAGAGAGGATGCTATCAAGCACTTTGAGGATCTGGGTGAGGAGTACAAGGTAGAGATCATCACTGATATAGCTCAGGGAGAGATGCTTTCATTCTACAAGCAGGGAGAGTTTATGGACCTGTGTAGAGGGCCGCACGTGCCATCTACTAAATACCTAAAATCATTTAAGCTTAAGTCTGTGGCAGGGGCTTACTGGAGAGGAGATTCTTCAAATAAGATGCTTCAGAGAATCTACGGATTTGCCTTTGCAGATGATAAGGCACTTAAGGATCACCTTAAGTTCCTAGAGGAAGCTGAAAAGAGAGATCACAGAAAACTAGGAAAGGAACTAGACCTTTTCTTTATGAGCGACTACGGACCAGGGTTCCCATTCTTCCAGCCTAAGGGAATGGCAATAAGAAATGTACTGATCGACCTTTGGAAGAAGGAGCACGTAAAGGCAGGATACCAGGAGATCATGACTCCTATTATGCTGAACAAGGAGCTTTGGGAGACTTCAGGACACTGGTTTAACTACAGAGAGAATATGTACACATCTGAGATAGATAAGACTGAGTTTGCAATCAAGCCTATGAACTGTCCAGGGGGAGTACTTGCATTTAAGCAGGGGCTGCACTCATATAAGGATCTTCCAATAAGAGCTGGAGAGCTTGGAACTGTTCACAGGCATGAGTTTTCAGGAGCGCTTCACGGACTAATGAGAGTAAGATCATTCACTCAGGATGATGCTCACATCTTTATGACTCCAGAGCAGATCGAGGATGAGATCATCGGAGTAATCGAGCTTATCGATAAGTTCTACAGCGGATTATTTGGATTCGAATACCACATAGAGCTGTCTACTAAGCCTGAAAAAGCTATCGGATCGGCTGATATCTGGGAGAAGGCAGAGTCGGCTCTAGAGGGAGCAATGAAGAGACTTGGCAAGGAGTATAAGGTCAATCCAGGTGACGGAGCGTTCTATGGTCCTAAGCTTGACTTCAAGATAAAGGATGCTATCGGAAGAACTTGGCAGTGTGGAACTATCCAGCTGGACTTCAACCTACCAGAGAGATTTGATATCAACTATATCGGAGAGGATGGAGAGAAGCACAGACCGGTAATGATCCACAGAGTTGTATACGGATCTATCGAGAGATTTATCGGAATCCTTATCGAGCACTATGCAGGAGCATTCCCTACGTGGCTAGCGCCAACTCAGGTAAAACTTCTGACTCTAAATGATGAGGTAGTTCCATATGCTAGGGAGATAGAGGCTAAGCTTGTGGATATGGGAATCAGAACTAGCATCGATGCAAGAGCGGAGAAGATCGGATACAAGATCAGAGAAGCTAACGGAAAGTACAAGATACCTGTACAGCTTATCATCGGTAAGTCCGAGGTAGAAAACGGAGAGGTAAATGTAAGAAGATTCGGTTCCAAGGATCAGGAGACTATGAAGTTAGAGGACTTCATGACTATGATCTCTGAGGAAGCAAGAATCAAGTTTGACAGATAATAGAAGGAGGTCAGCATAAGCTGACCTTTTTGTTTTAAAGACATAGGCTTTATAGGCTCCCCTTTCTACTAACCTTTAAAGGAGGAGCTGCCAAGATCCCACATCTATCCAACTATGAAACTTAAATCCCACCTCCTTAAAGTGAGCAACCTTTTCAAAGCCGAACTTTTCATGGAGGGCTATACTTCCCTCATTTGGAAGGGTAATAGTCCCGATGATAGTGCGGAACCCTCTCTCCCTGCATCTGTTGATTAGCCGGGAAAGTAGTCTGGACCCGATTCCCTTCCCTGTTTCATCCGGCTTTATATAAATAGAGCATTCCACGCTGTTGGAGTAGGCGCTTCTGCTCTTAAAGGAGGAGACATAGGCATAACCTAAAATCCTTCCCTCCTCCTCATATAGTATCCAGAAAAAATTCTCTGAAATATGGACAATCCTTTCAGTCATGGCGCTTTCATCGACACTTACCGTTTCAAAGGTTGTAGGCGTGTTTTTTATATAGTGGTTGTAGATCCGACATATATCCTGGGCATCCTCTATTTTAACATCTCGTATCATATCTTCCTCCTTTTGTTTTAATAGTAGATTACCCTCTAGAACCCAAGGAGTCAAGAAAGGATGGGAAGGGAGTGGGGAGGCAGGAATTGTTTATTTTGTAAAGTATCTATAATTAGAGTGTCTTAAAGACGGTGTGATGGGAGAAGATGGTGCAGAAGGTAGGGAATGTTTTTGAAGTTATGGGGAAAGGAGAACACTATGGATGAAAAAACAAAGGATGTACTGAGGATACTTTTGGCAATATTTGTTCCGCCCCTGGGAGTTTTCTTTCAGGTGGGGCTGGGACTGCATTTTTGGATCAACCTACTGCTCACCCTCCTGGGTTATATTCCGGGGATAGTTCATGCAATATGGGTAATTATAAAGTTTAAATAGGGGCTGATTAGATGAATGAACTTTCAGATCTTGTCTGGGTTTCCTGAATGAATAAAAAAGTACAAATAATACTTTTGATGGGCAGGAAGGTGTAATTTTATACACTCCCCTGCCCTTGTTTTGCACCGGGGAAATAGCCCTGCACAAATTGAAAAATTTGCTCTAATATGATATAATTTTTTGATTAGAGTAAATATTTATAATGGCTGAAAACTCGAAAAAAATATTGTTCTGAAGAGCAGCAGATAAGATGTAAAGTGTTAAGTTAATGTAGCAGAGGGAGCCCGATAAGCTTTCTTTTTGGAGGTAGGAATGAAAAAGGTATATGTAGCCCCTATGGCAGGGGTGACAGATTACACATACAGAAGGATAATGAGTCAATTTAACCCGGATCTTATATTTACTGAGATGGTAAGTGTAAATGCCGTGGAGATGGCAAATGATAAGACGATCAAGCAGATCCTTAGATTATTGCCCAACGACTCGGTTCAGATATTTGGTAAAGATATAGAGATTATGAAGAAGAGTGCTAAGTTTGTAGAGGGGCTGGGGGTGAAGCATATAGATGTAAATATGGGATGTCCTATGCCTAAGATAACAAAAAATGGTTACGGGGCTGCCATGCTTGAGGATCCAGAGCATGCAAGGGAGCTCATGCTTGCTCTGAGGGAGTGCCTGAACCCAGAGACAAACCTCTCTATGAAGATAAGGATAGGGTATAAGGAACACAAAAACCCTATCAGAATGGCTCAGATAGCAAAGGAAGCAGGGTGTACCCATATAACTGTACACGGAAGAACCAGGGAGCAGATGTACTCTGGGACTGCTGACTGGGAGATTATAAGAAAGATAAAGGAGGCGTCGGAGCTGCCTGTGATAGGAAATGGTGATATCTTCACTCCAGAGGATGCCCTTGAAAAAGTTGAGAAAACTGGAGTAGATGGGGTAATGCTTGCCAGAGGGATCTACGGTAACCCTTGGCTAATAGCCCAGGTAAAGGAGATACTCAATGAGGGTGAGGTAAAGACCCACTACACAGTAGACGATAAGATCGATATGGCGATAAAACACGTGGAGTTTGCAAGGGAGGATTTCCCAGAGAAGGAGTTCCACTTTGAGATAAGAAAGCACCTGTGCTGGTACCTGAAGGGGTTAAGGCATGCAAGTGCAGTGAAGACTCGTATAAACCAGACAGAATCATATGATGAGATAGTAGAACTACTTGAAAAGGTAAGAGAAGCCAATAGATAGAAACAGAAGGAGAAGAGACTTGAAGGAAAAAACAAAAGAAACTCCTTTGATGAAGCAATATAAGGAGATAAAGGCTGAAAATCAGGAGAGCATTCTCTTTTTCAGGCTAGGAGATTTCTATGAGATGTTCTTTGAGGATGCAGTGATAGCCTCCAAGGAGCTGGGAATAACCCTTACAAGCAGAAATAAGGAGAAGGGTCAGGAGGTGCCTCTTGCAGGGGTGCCCTACCACTCGGCGGCTACCTATATATCCAAGCTGGTACAGAAGGGATACAGGGTGGCTATCTGTGAACAGACGGAGGATCCCAAGGAAAGCAAGGGTATTGTCAAGAGAGAGGTAGTGAAGGTAGTTACCCCTGGAACTGTCATCGATACAGACTACCTGGATGAGAAGAGCAACAACTACCTTCTGGGACTGCACATCAAGGATGAAGTTGCCGGGATATCCTATGTAGATATAACTACCGGGGAGTTTAAGACAACCCAGTTAGAGGGAGAGAGCATAATATCCAGAGTACTGAATGAGGTACACAAGGTATCTCCAAATGAGATAATCGTAGAGGAGAAGACCTATGAGAGGTATAAGGAGGAGCTGTCAAACTACGGAAGCTTAGGGGAGGTGAATATCCACCCCCTTCCAGGGATAAGAGGTTCTGAGAATATATTGAAGACCTATTTTGGAGTGCTCTCCCTAGAGAGTTACGGCCTTCATGATAAGGAGATGTCCATAAGATCCAGTGCTCTTACCCTGGAGTATGTACTGGAACTCCAGAAGTATGGCGACCTTCCCATAAACAAGATCTCCTATGTGAGCAGGGATGAATATATGGAGATGAACCTTACAACCCAGAGAAACCTTGAGCTAGTACAGAACCAGAGGGAGAAATCCGTTCTGGGAAGCCTCCTTTGGGTACTGGATTCATGTAAGACCTCCATGGGAACGAGACTTTTGAAGAACTTTATAAAGAATCCCCTGCTGGATATAGAGAAGATCAAAAAGAGGCAGGAGGATATAGAGTTTTTCATAGACGAGGTAATAATTAGAGAGGAAGTAAGGGAACTTCTGAAAGAGGTCTACGACATCGAAAGGCTTATTGGTAAGGTGATCCTGGGAAGTGAAAATGGTAGGGACCTTATCTCCCTTAAGAAGTCCATAAGGAGCACCCTTGAGATCCTGAGAACCCTCGGTGGGAAGAAGATCTTTGAAGCCCCGGTGGAGAAGCTTATTGAGATCTACAACCTCATAGAGAGATCTATCTTAGAGGAGGCGCCCTTCTCCATTAGAGAGGGGAATATCATAAAAAGGGGATACAACGCCGAGCTAGATGAGCTGCATACAATCTCAAGATCGGGAAAGGATTACATCCTTGATATAGAGAGCAGGGAGAAGCAGGCTACAGGGATAAAGAATCTTAAGGTGAAATACAACAA
Organism: uncultured Fusobacteriaceae bacterium; assembly: GCA_964430145.1. Classification (GTDB taxonomy): domain Bacteria; phylum Fusobacteriota; class Fusobacteriia; order Fusobacteriales; family Fusobacteriaceae; genus Propionigenium. The sequence goes on from CAYSGC010000120.1 coordinate 5,813, forward strand.
GGTCTTTGGATACTTTATCGAGGTGACCAAGGCCAATGTACCTCTTGTTCCTGAAAGCTATATAAGAAAGCAGACCCTGACAAACTCCGAGAGATACATCACCGAGGAGCTTAAGGAGTATGAATCCAAGGTATTGAATGCCAAGGAGAAGATAGAGGCGCTGGAGTACCAGCTCTTCAAGGAGATAAGCGGCCAGATAAAGCAGGAGAAGAATGTGCTTCAGACCCTGGCTCTGAATATAGCTTATTTAGATGTATCCACCTCCCTGGCAGATGTGGCTATAAGGAATAACTATGTAAAGCCTGAGCTCACCGAGGAATATGACCTTGAGATAGAGGGGGGAAGACATCCAATCGTAGAGAAGCTCCTCAAGGGAGAGGAGTTTGTAAGAAACGGAGTGTCCCTGGATTTAGAGAAGAATATGCTTATTTTGACGGGGCCTAATATGGCAGGTAAATCAACCTATATGAAGCAGCTGGCTCTCATTATTGTAATGGCTCAGATAGGATCCTACGTCCCTGCAAGTGCTGCAACAATAGGTGTTGTGGACAAGATATTTACAAGGGTAGGAGCATCGGACGACCTTGTAAGCGGGCAGTCGACCTTTATGGTGGAGATGAGTGAGGTGGCCAATATAGTAAACAACGCCACAGCGAAATCCTTTATTATACTGGATGAGGTAGGAAGGGGAACCTCTACCTTTGACGGAATATCCATAGCCAGCTCTATAACCACATATATCCATGACAGGATAGGGGCTAAGACGATATTTGCAACCCACTACCATGAACTTACCGAGATGGAGAAGCAGCTGGAAAGAGCTGTAAACTATCGTATAGAGGTGAAGGAGACGGCAGATGAGGTGGTCTTCCTGAGAGAGATAGTACGTGGGGGAGCGGACAAGTCCTACGGTATAGAGGTGGCAAGGCTTGCTGGACTCCCTAATGAGATACTTAAGACCTCCAAGGCTATGCTGAGAAAGCTGGAAGCTAAGAGAGCCATCATCGAAGAGAAGATGAAGGGAGAGCAGCTTTCACTTTTCGGAGGGGAGATAGAGGTAGTACAAGAGGAGAAGGAAGAGATAAGGGAGATACTTCCAGATGAGGAGAGAGTAATAGATGCAGTTAAGGGGATAGACCTTAATAACCTTACCCCTCTAGATGCATTGATGAAGCTGAATGAAATCAAAAATCTCTTAAAGTAAGGGGGCGAAGATGCAAAAAAAATATATCTATACAGCAGTAACCTTAGTAGCGTTAGTCCTTGGATACCTTAACTACTACAGGGATGAAACTCCCATAGAGGGTACCGGGGAGAATATCGTGGAGACCTCAGATGTAGTATATGAGTCTGGGGATTATCAGATAGAGGCAGAGAAGCAGGTAGATGATCTGGATAGGGATGAGACGAAGTTTGCCAAAGCCAGAGCTCTCTTTCAGAACATGAACCTCAGCGGGGACAATGTTTTTATAGACAGTGTGAAGAACCTTATCCTTGAAAACAACATCATGGGAGTGAGCACCAATGGCTGGCAGTTCAACACTGAAAAAGCAAGATACTCCAATGAGGAGGAGAAGATCTACTCCACAGAGGGGGTAACTGCCTACAACAAGGAGAGGAACCTGAGGATCTACGGACTGAAGTTTGAAACAGACAACAAGATGAGTTACGTTAAGCTGCAGGAAGCTATAGAGGTAAAGAGTGAAAAGTTTACCCTTAACGCGGACAAGGCCTACTACGATGATGCTACCAAGGTAGTGGATATAGAGGACAATATCGTGGTGAATGCCAAAAATATGAGCGAGGATGCCAAGGGGGATATAACCGGAGAGTTCAAGAAGGCAAAGTACAATACGGAAACAGGGATATTAGAAGCCTGGGAACCCTTTGTAATGAACTATAACGGTATAGACCTCTATGGGGAAAGGCTCTGGTATGATGAGAATACAGGAAACTTCAGAGTATGGGAGAATGTGAGAGCAGAGCAGGACGGCTTTATCCTATACATGGATGAGATCGACTATGTGGAAGCCAAAAACCTTGTTACCTTCAAGGGGAAGCTTCACGGAGGAGATGACATCTACAAGATAAGGGCCGACAATGGTTACTACAATACCCTTACAAAGGTAGCTGAACTCAAGGGAAATATTGTAATAACAAGCACAGACGGCAAGAAGATAGTTGCAGATAGGGGAACCTACGACACCGAGAGCAATGAACTGGTGGCTATAGGGGTAAACAGAGATGTAGTCTACACCTCTCCAGAGGGAAAAGTCGTGTCGAGGAAAGCTCGTTACAACACCGAGACAGAGGAACTGTTTCTGGATCAAAAATATACCTTTGAAGATGAGGAATATGTGAGCACAGGAGAGAAGCTCTACTACAACAATCTTACAGGAAAGGGAAGAGCTAGCAAGGGAAATATAAAGGGAAGAGACTTCTATGGTAGAGGAGATGTTATAGACTTTGACACCTTCAAGAGGTACCATGTGGTTACCGGAAACGGATACTTTAAACAGGGAGAATATGAACTTACCGGAGAGAGGGTTATCTACAATGAGGCTACCACCGAAGCTAATATCCCAGAGGATTATCTGGTAGTAAACCCTGCTAAGAGGGAGAAGTTCAGAGGAAGGGGAGTTACTTACAATACTGTAAGCGGAGCCCTCTATTCTCCGGGAAGATTTGATGGAGAGAATCCTCAGTATACCTTCAGCGGAATCGATCTTCACTACAACAACCTTACTGGAGAGGGACGTATTGAAAGGGATGTAAAGCTGAGAAACAGGGATGATGGCACTACCCTTACTGGAAACAGAAGTGAATTTAAGAGGGATGAGTATGCTAAGCTTATAGGAAATGTAGTTCTTAAGAGTGAGGAGTATACAGCCTATGGAAATGAAGCAGATTACAGGGAGAAGGAAGGTAAGGTATATATCCCAGGAAATATAAGGATAGACGGGAAAAACTCAGCTAAGGGAACTATGAGAGACGGTGTCTTTGAGCTGTCTACCAATACCTATACTGGAAAGAATTTTGTAGGGAAGACTGAAGATGTGGATGCCAAGGGAGATGTAATAAAGTACTACCTTGACAGGGAGGTCTTCGAGCTTATAGGAAACCTGGATATAAGAGACCCTGAAACTAGGATTACAGGGGAGCAGGGAGAGTATCATACCCAGAGCGGGGATGTCTATGCTCAGAAACCATTTACAATCTACTACAGCAATATGGTGATAGATTCCACCAGGGGAAAGTTCAACCTGAAGAGCAAGAACCTAGATGGGGAAAATGTGGTAATTGTAACGGACAAGGATGAAAGACTTGAGGGTAACCAGGTCTACGGAAGCTTCCTGGAGAAGAAGGTTGATATCACTGGAGATGTAAAGGCAAAGCTCTACAACGTAGATGAAAAAACCGGAAAGAGGGAAAGAGTGGACTATAACGGAGACACGGCAAGGGTCTACTTCATAGA
>CAYSGC010000121.1:0-9200 GCA_964430145.1 uncultured Fusobacteriaceae bacterium
TCGATCATAAGGATAGAATCTGCATTTATCTGATTCTTCTTTCCTCTGATATCCTCATACTCATAGAACCCGGTTCTCTTGTTGTACTTAACCTCATCCCTTGCTTCTATAACTGTATTATCTTTAAGGGTAATTCTCTGCGGACTTGAACATCCTACAAGAACTCCAGCAAGAAAGACTACAGCTGCAATAGTTTTTAATCTCATTTAAAACCTCCTACCTTTATAACACTCTACATAAAATAGTACCAAATTTCATCAAAATTTTTAACTTAATTTTTTTTAAAAATAGATGACCTCTCTTAAAAAAAACGACCTTATAATAGAATTCACATTCTCTTTCCAAGGTCTGAACCTAAACTTTTCAGTGTCTTCCCTATATACTCACACCTAAAGGTCATTTCCTGGTGTTTGCAAACTTAATAAAAAAGAGAGACTGCCCATCTCTCTGTAAGTTCATTATGGCGATGAGGGAGGGATTTGAACCCTCGAAGCTTTTACGCTCTACACGCGTTCCAGGCGTGCTCCTTAGCCACTCGGTCACCCCACCATATTTTTTTCCTGGTACCTAGGATGGGACTTGAACCCATATAGACCGAAGTCCGGCGGATTTTGAGAAATTCTTCTTATTTTCATTTCATCCCTTGTTTTATGGTACCTGCTCGTGACTTCATAGTCAGAAAAGCACCGGATTACTCATCTTTAAATATTATAACACATTTATCAAAGAGATGGAAATAGAACATTGACTTTTTCAACTTAAATTCGTCTTCTATGACCACTAATACACGGAGAAGTAATTACACTTAATATCCCATGTGCCATTAACTTCCCATAGGGTAACAGGGTAACCGTTGCCACCTCACAGTTTTCATACTCTATTCCTTACATGGATAAATATGTGTGCTACATTGACTTTTTTAGATAAAAATCATAAGATACTTTGGTAAAGGTCACTAAGGTTCTGCAAGACCGATCTTTACAAACCTTTTGAGTGTCATTTATGTGAAAGAAAGGCTGCTGTTTATACAGTGGCTTTTTTTGTTTAGGTAGCTGCACTCTCAAATCATTCAGTATTAACGAAGAATATGAATTATAACTAAGAACCCAATCTTGCATCATTAACTTTCCACAGAATAACAGAGTAGACACTAAAATCTCCTACCATTCTTCCGAATCAAATATATAATTGACAGCTATTCCCTAAAACTATATTATCTATAATAAGGCTTTTAAAATGAACACAGGAGAAGTTTTCAATGTTTTGGATGCTGGATGAACTGGATAACTTTTTTAGGTAGTACATATCCGAAATAATCATCAGTAATATACTCTTGTCAATCTATATTAAGAACAGATTGACAAGTCCTATTATTTTTCACCAAGGTAATGTATAAATTTGAAGTAAAGTTTTAAAACTTGAAAATCTTTTATGGCGCATAATTCAAAGAGTTAAATATAAAACATTTATTAAAACAAGGAGTGGATAAGATAATGGAAGCAGCGAATAAGGTTTTAATGACAACGACAACAACATTTGAAGGATATACGATAAAAGATTACATAGGTCCAATTTATTCTCACATTGTAGAAGGAACCAGCATTTTCAGAGATATGTTTGCTGATGTAAGAGATATATTTAGAGGTAATTCTAAATCATATGAAGGTACGTTAAATCAAATGCAAATTCAAGTCATAAATAAACTTAAAAGGAAAGCAAAAGATTGTGGAGCTAATGGAATTATAGGAATTTCTATAGATTTTGATGAAATATCAGGTCAAGGAAAATCAATGTTTATGGTAACAATTTCTGGTACAGCCGTATCAATTCAAGATTCAAGAAAAGAAAAATTAGAATTAATAAGAAGGTCTATTAATTCTAATAACGAGCTTGAAAAATTGAAGATTGAGCTAGAAATAAGAAATAAAGGTTTAAGTCCAGCTAACCTTTTAAAAGAATATAAAGAGTTGGCAGAATTAGAAAACCGAATTAACATATTAGAATTAGAATACCTCTCTAAACCTAAGGGAGAAAAAAAATTTAAAACAAGCGAAATTGATTATAATAAAGTTTTGGATACAATTGGAAAAACTCCGAAGGAAGTTTCTGAAGAAATATTAAATAATACAAAACTTCTTGAAGAGTATTCAAAGTTATCTTTTCAACAGAAAGAACATTTAAAGAATAAATTCAGTTATTTAAAGGAAAATTGGAGACTATTAAAATCTTTGGATTGTGATGGCGAAAAGAAAATTTTTGAGTACATTAGAAGAAACTCTAAAAACTAATATGTGAGGTTTTCCTGAATTTAGTTTAAATTTAATATCAATCTTCCTAGTCATTAGAAATCTAATCTATTGATTAGGAAGATGTTTTATTTAAGCAGAAAAGTTTAAAAAGAGGCACATAGGATTGAGTTCCTATTTGCTTTTTCTATATTCTAAATCGTTCCTTCATCTTAGCAAGTAATCAAACCTCTCCTATGCCAACATTCATAAGTGATTATTGAAATTCACTAGATTGTTACGGCCTCTTTTTCTTGACATCCTCAATTTAGCGCGCAAGAATGAAGTAAGAAGAGATTGAAGGAGTGATATCATATGTTAGGATTCTTATATATACCTTTTCTTCTTATAGCATTTCTTAGGTTGCTGGATCAGCTTAGTGATTTTATGTAGAATACATAAAAAAGACCCCTTAAGGGGTCCATACTTCTAAATCTTCTATTCTAATACTTTTAAAGTTTATTTTATACCATTTCACCTGCAGTATCGAACACTTCTAAAAACATCCTTCTTACATCAACCTCCCCGTTCTCAAGAAGGGGCGTTTCATAGACCTCTCTTTTTTTACAAGGTGCCTCTACTGATTTAGGCTTGCTTTTACCAGTTAAGACAACGATTACTTCTTTTAGGCTCATATCTTTAGTTTCCGTTTTATTCGAGCAAAACATTAAGTCTTCTGGTCTGATTTTGTAGTGATCACTTACAAGGGTAGCAACCCTATATACTTCAGTTAAAGTTAGGCTTTCGTTTCCATTAACTACGATGAGGGCATTACTGATCTCAAGATTTACTTCTGAGTACCTTGAAAGTAAAATATCTTCAGTACTATACGTTTCTAGGCTTCCGCTTTCACAATTTTCAAAGATCTTTTTAATATCTTCTTTCTCCAGCCTAATAACCCCTTCTTCTGTTCCTGAAAGTCTTTTTTGCAGCTCTTCTCTAATCTCTTTTAAGTCCATGAGTATTCCCCCTAAGTTTTTATGTATGCTACTAACTAAATATACCTTATTTTTTGTACACAGTCTATTAAGGTGTCAACTGCTAAAAGATAAACATTCTATAATTTTTGAGTGAGTCTCACAATTAAGGCAGCTAGAGTCTCCCTATCTTTTCAACGTATTTTTAATTCTGTATATAAAAAGACACCCTTTCAGGTGCCGGTTTAAGAATCTATCTATACTTCCTACCTTTCTGTGGTGTTCTTTATTTGAAGTAGCTCTATATGATTAAGGTTCATCTGCTTTACTCTGTCTTTAGCAGCTTTAACGAATTCATCATCTAAAGCCTCTGGGGAATGGGCATCTGAATTTATGATTACTTCTATATCCCTGTAGTTATCCGATACATACTTCCAGAAATTATCGTTGGGATAGTCTCTAGTGTTGTTATATCTCAGACCATTGGCATTATACTCTATGGGCATGTTGTGTTTCCTACACGAGGCCAGTATATCCTCTGTTACTATTTCGCAGTGCTCGTCCCACTGGGGATAGCTGGCCATAAATAAATCCGGATGGGCTAGGAAGTCAAATATACCGCTTTCTATACCCTTTACCACACTGTCTCTGTATAAGAATAGCTCTTCCTTGTAGAGTAAGGAAAGGGATCCAACTACCTCTCCCTCCTCTTTAAAAAGATAGTGGTGACCCAGTATGAGATAGTCTGTTTCCTCTTTTAACTTCAGATAATAATCGTGGGAGTCTTCAAAGTATTCACACTCTAAACCCTTCAATAGATTTATATTCTTGAAAATTCCCATTACCTGGTCTACCTCTTGGAAGTATTCTGGAAGTTCTGAATAATCCATCCTGTCCCATGATAACCTGCCATCTTTATAAGGAACATGGCAGCTCATTCCCAGTTCACTCATCCCTCTTTCCACAGCAAATCTCACGTAATCTGCTATTTGTCCCTCTGCGTGCTTACACCTATAATGGTGGGTATGATAATTTGTTTTCTTCAATGATTCTCCTCCTTAGATCTTGGTCAAAGTTGCGATCCCACTATATTTTGTTTCTCTTCGGATTATTTCTCTACACTTATTCTAATTTTATTTGTGGCAAGTTAATGTTTCATATATAAACGACCCTTAGGAAATCACTTCAAAAACTTATCTGTACTTCCTACCCTTCTGTGGTGACCTCTAAGAGTCTTATTTTTCATCTTAACATATCTCTTTAGTCATTTCCATGGTTGAGTGCCACATTATCGTATGCAACAAGGTACGATCTGATCAAATCCACACCGATATTACTTCGGCGGACTTGACTAGTACTACGTTGTTCTTTTAGGATTTGAGAAGTAAATACAAAAAAAGGAATCCTAAGATTCCTTTAAAGTTCATTATGGCGATGAGGGAGGGATTTGAACCCTCGAAGCTTTTACGCTCTACACGCGTTCCAGGCGTGCTCCTTAGCCACTCGGTCACCCCACCATATTTTTTTCCTGGTACCTAGGATGGGACTTGAACCCATATAGACCGAAGTCCGGCGGATTTTGAGTCCGCTGCGTCTACCAATTCCGCCACCCAGGCTTTCGTTACCTTAATAATATAGCTTATTCCAGAAGTTTTGTCAACAAAAAAATAAATAATCTCCAAGGTTTGTGCCACAACTTTTTTTATGTTAAAATATGCAACAGATATTAAAATAAAAATAATGAGGTTGAAGTAATGAAAATAACTTTAAAAAAAGCTTTTAAATACCTGTCTATACTGGCATTATTGGTTGTTTTAGCTGGGGGAGCGGGAGCAGGATTTTTGATCCACAAAGCCTACCAGAGCCTGCCAGACGTAGAGAGGCTGGTAGAAGACTATAACGCTTCGGTACCTACAGTTATCTACGACAGTAACGGTGAGGTAATCGACCTGATCTACAGAGAGATAAGAGAGGAATCCAGCGCTGAAGAGATACCTGCCCACGTAAAGAATGCCTTTGTTGCCATAGAGGACAGAAGATTCTACTCCCACTATGGACTTGATCCCATAAGACTTCTTAAAGCAGCCATGGTGAATATCAGCCAGGGAAGATCAGCCCAGGGAGGAAGCACCCTTACCCAGCAGCTGGCTAAAAATGCCTTCCTCTCCCACGAGAAGAGGCTTATGAGAAAGGTTAAGGAAGCTCTTATAACTATTGAGATAGAGAGAAAGTACACCAAGGAGGAGATCCTGCAGAAGTACTTAAATGAGATATACTTCGGTTCGGGAGCCTATGGAATTAAAACTGCAGCCCAGTCCTTCTTCGGAAAGGATGTAAGTGAGTTAAACCTCGCTGAAGCAGCAATGCTTGCAGGAATTCCAAACAGACCTAACTTATACAATCCCAGAACAAGGCTTAATAATGCCGTAAAGAGGGAGAAGCTCATATTAAATCAGATGTATAAGTTTGGCTTGATTAGCAAGGATGAGCTGGATAAAGCCCTTGCCCATAACTTTATAAATGAGACCGACCTTCCAGAGGATTATATCTCAGAGGCAGGGACAAGTGTGGTACTCAACCAAAGAAGTCAGAGAAAACTCAGAACTCCTGACTTTACAGATATAGTTCAGAAGCAGATCTTTAGTATGTATGATGAGAACCTTGTGTATGAGGGAGGACTTAAGGTGTATACAACCCTGGATCTCCAGATGCAGAAGGCTGCCCAGGAAACATTCAGGGAGTATAAGGCATTCAAGGACAACAAGGACCTGGAGGGAGCTATGATTACCATGGATTCCAGCAATGGTCACATAAAGAGTATAATCGGGGGGAAGGACTTCAAGGAGGGGAACTTCAACAGAGCTATAATGGCTAAGAGGCAGCCGGGATCGGCATTCAAACCCTTCGTATATTTTACTGCCCTACAGATGGGTTATCCTATGAACTACGTGGTAGAGGACAGCAAGATAAAGTATGGAACATGGGAGCCTAGAAACTACGGTAAGCAATTCAGAAAGAACTTTACCATCCTAGAGGGGATGGAACGTTCCATAAATATAGTGGCTATTAAGGTACTTCAGGAGATAGGAATTAAAAATGTAAAGAAAGTAGTGGATGCAACTGGAGTAAAGATGAATATTCCAAACAACCTCACTACAGCCCTTGGAACTATGGACATTTCCCCATATGACCTGGCTGCTGCCTATCTGCCATTTTCCAACGGTGGATACAAGGTGGATCCTGTATTTATAACAAGGATAGAGGACAGGTACGGAAAGGTTATCTATGAAAACCCTATAAAAAGGGAGAAGGTCTTTGAGAGCGAGGACGTGTCCCTCATCGTACATATGATGAAGGATGTAGTGGCCTATGGTTCTGGTAGAAATGCTAGGGTAAAGGATAAAGATGGAAAGTATATTGAGCAGGGGGGTAAAACAGGAACAACCAATGAGTTCAGAACAGCCTGGTTTGCAGGAATTACCCCGGACCTCGTTACAGTGCTCTATGTAGGTAAGGATGACAACACTTCCATGGAAAATGCAACTGGAGGAAGTATTGGAGCTCCGCTCTGGGGACACTACTACCAGAAGATGGTAGATGAGGATATCTATCTTCCAGGAAAATTCACCTTTATAGAGGAACACCTGAAAAACGGAGATCTAGTGGAAAGGAAGATCGATTCCAGATCCGGTCTTATCTCAGACAATACATCCTCCTTTGTAAGAAAAGCCCTTTTTAAGAGGTGGCAGCTTCCAGTGGAGGAAAACTCAAAGTACTCCCAGGGACTTGAAAAGTTCTTCAGAAGAGAGGAGATGATCCTGGACAGGATATCTCCAGAGGAGCTGGAGAATATTGAAACAGATAAGAGGTTAAGAGAATCCAACGATGTATTCAATGAGTTATTCGACAGGCAATAAAAAAAAAGTAAAATAAAAAAGAGTTTCCTCCTGAAGGGGGAACTCTTTTTTATTTACAGCCTGGATACGCATCTCAAATTTTGACTGTTGTAGTTGTCCTTCCCCTGGGAGGTATACATAAACTCTAACCTTTCCTTATAGGTCTGAAGAATCTTTAGACGGACTATCTTGAGGGTTGAGTTTAGGAGTCCATTTTCCTCTGTGAACCCCTCCTCTAGGATACTGAAGGCCGAGGGAAGCCACCTTGAAGGAAAGGTTCCCCTTCGGTCTCCATACCTGTATCTCCTGATCTCCTCCTCTATGGACTTTATAATCAACCGTTGCCCCCTTTCCTCTGCGGGAGCTAACCCTTTCCTCCTTAACAGGATTTTCACCTGGGATGAATCCAGAACCATAAGAGCCACAGTATAGGGAGACTGGTTGTTGTAGAGTATCATTTGAGAGATGAGGGAGGAGGAGGAACAAATGGTTTCCTCTATCCCCTCGGGACTGTATTTTTCCCCGTCATCACCTATGAGAAGGGTCTTTTTCCGTCCCAATACATAGAGAAAGCCCTCCCTGTCCAGATATCCCAGATCCCCTGTATGGAGCCAACCCTCCCTTATAGCCTCCCTTGTAGAATCCGGATCCCTCCAGTAACCCTTCATTACATTTTCTCCCCTGACACATATCTCTCCCCTCTCCCCTGGAAGAAGCAGCTGCCCTTCCTCGCTGCAAATCTTTATCTCCAGATCCTTTACAGGAACACCCGATGATCCCAGCTTAAATCTATCTGGGGCATTGGCAGAGATTACAGGAGCTGCCTCTGTAAGGCCATATCCCTGATAGATGGGGATTCCTATAGCTGAGAAAAAGGTCTGCAGCTCGAGGCTCAGAAGGGATCCTCCTCCTATAAAAAACTCAAGCCTTCCTCCAAACCCATCCCTTATCCTTCTAAATATTACCCTGTCAAAAAAAGAGTGGAGGGGCTTGACGAGGATCTTTCCTACTGAAATTTTGGCAGAGCCTGGATCCCTATAGTAGCTTGAGATAACAAGAGCTACTTTAAAGAGCTCCTTAACCGCCCTTCCCCTTCCTTCTATGGACCTTTCAATATTTTTTTTGAAGTTCTGGGCAAGGGAAGGAACAGTAAGGAGAAAAACCGGCTTTATCTCCCTTATATTCTTGGGGATGTTCTTCAGGGTTTCCGTCTTGGTTTCTCCCACCTCCACAGAGGCTATACTGGCTCCATTCTTTATAAGGGTATATATCCCCGCTGTATGAGCAAAGGAGTGATCCCATGGAAGGATGAGAAGAGAGGTATACCACTCTGGTATGGAAACAACTGCCGAGGACTGCTCCACATTGGTTATATAGTTTTTATGGGTAAGCACTATCCCCTTGGGGTTTCCCGAGGTTCCCGAGGTATAACATATACATGCCGGATCCTCCTCTCGGATCCGCCCCCTTCTCTCTAAGAGGATATGTGTTCTGGTGGAGAGATAGGCCTCTCCCCTCCTGTATACCTCATCTATTGAAGTGATCTCTTTTCCTCCTTCCTCTATCGGATCCAGGTGTATTATTCTTTTCAGGTGGGGAAGCTTCTCCTTAATGGCAAGAACCTTCTTCAAATGATTTTTGGAAACCACTATGGTGGAGCACTGGGCATGCTTTAAACGCCCTATGAGATCTGGTAGTTCTTCTATTTTAGTGGAGATGGGCACACTCACCCCCCCGGCATATAGGATACCAAGCTCTGAGATAATCCACTGGGATCTCCCCTCAGATATAATTGATATGGTTTCTCCGCTTTCTATCCCCATATCCACCAGTCCCCCGGCAAACCTCATCACAAGGTTGTAGATCTCTCTATAGGTGATCCCTCTATACTTCCCCCTGTTCTTTTCCCATACCAGTATGTTGTCTCTATATCTTTCCACACTCTCCTCAAATAAGTGTATAATTGTTTTCTTCACCATCCCATTCCCCCCTGAAGTACTTTTCATAACTAATTATTACCCTTGAGCAGGAGGTATCCTTTTAGAAGAAAATAAAAAGTAGCCGCTTAATCGCGGCTTTTTTTGTTCCTAAAAATTTAATAT
>CAYSGC010000122.1:0-9024 GCA_964430145.1 uncultured Fusobacteriaceae bacterium
AGAAGATCTAATCCTTCCTTCAGTACCTTAGCTGTTCTTTCAGCAAGAAGCAGTCTAGAGTAAAGTACCTCATCCTCCTGGTTAAGGATTGGACAAGAGTTGTAGAAGGTATTAAACTTTTTAGCCAGCTCAAATAAGTAGTCTGTAAGTAGGTTTGGCTTGTATGTCTCAGATGCTTTCATAGCTACATTTGGAAGCTGAGTAAGGAATAGTGCCAGTGCCTTCTCTGCCTTCTCTCCAAGGTTTACTGCTGCATCCTCTCTTACTACCTTACCATTCTCCTCACCCTTTCTCAGGATAGACTGGATTCTAGCATATGAGTACTGCAGGTATGGAGCTGTATTTCCTTCGAAGCTAAGGATCTTATCCCACTCAAAGATTACAGCAGATTGTCTGTTCTGTGAAAGGTCAGCATACTTAATAGCTCCCACTCCGACAACCTCAGCAATATTTTCCTTCTCTTCAGCAGATAATCCAGGATTCTTCTCCTCTACTACAGCTAGAGCTCTCTTCTTCCCTTCATCTAGAAGCTGCTCAAGTCTGATTACATTACCCTTTCTTGTAGAGAAGATTCCCTCAGCAAATCTCATAATTCCAAACCAAACGTGGTCCTTCTTTACATCCCATCCAAGCATATCAGTTATCTTGAAGAACTGTCTGAAGTGATCCTGCTGTCTCTCATCAGTTACATAAACAAGCTTGTTTATATTGTAGTTTTCCTTTCTGAACTTGATAGTAGCTATATCTGAAGTGGAGTATAGGAAAGCTCCGTCCTTCTTCTGTACGATACAAGGGTGAAGCTTGGTCTCATCATCAAAGAACACCACCTGTGCTCCCTGATCCTCCACAGCTATTCCCTTCTCCTTTAGCTCCTCTACTACTCCTGGCATCATGTCGTGGTAGTGAGACTCTCCGTAGTATGTATCAAACTTTACATCCATTCTTCCGTAGAGCTTGTTGTACTCGTCTAGAGACACCTGGATAAACTCCTTCCAAAGTCTGTTGTTCTCCTCATCTCCGTCCTGAAGCTTCTTAAGCTCCTCTCTTGCAAGATCCTCTAGAGTAGGGTCTTCATCTGCCGCCTTGGCAAACTCCACATATACTCTCTCAAGTTCTTCGATGGCATTTTCCTTGTATGCTTCCTCGTTTAGCCACTTTCTGTATCCGATGATAAGCTTACCAAACTGAGTTCCCCAGTCTCCGATGTGGTTGTCGGAAACAGTGTTATACCCAAGGTAGTTATAGATTCTCTTTATCGAATCTCCGATGATAGTAGATCTCAGGTGACCTATGTGCATCCTCTTGGCGATATTAGGTGATGAGTAGTCGATTATTACGTCTCCCTCTCTGTCTAGGAAGGAAAAGTCATACTTCTCCTTGGAGATAGTTTTTACAACCTCTCCTAAAAACTCCTCCTTCAGGAAGATGTTTATAAATCCTGGCCCTGCAATCTCCACCTTTTCAATAAGGTTGTTTTCCACAAGGTTGTTCACTACGTTTTCAGCAATGGCTCTCGGGTTGCTCTTTAGCACCTTTGCGTTTACCATGGCAAAGTTTGTCTGGAAGTCTCCAAACTTTTCATTTGTTGCCATAGTTATATCGATAGCTTTTAGTTCCTGCTCCCCGTAAAGAGCATCTACTGTTCTTTTAAATATATCGGCAATCTGCTTTTCTATTAGTATCATCCATCTATCCTTTCTAAATAAAGTATTTATAGCTAAAGAATCTATCTAAAATTTTCATCAAGTTTATATTCAAACAAATAAAAAAAGGACTAAAGATTAGTCCTAAGAAAAGAAAACCGGTCTACCGCCACCTGTATAGTTTTGGTCGCCGAGTACTGATAAGTGGTAGTCAGATACTAACTGATATCCAGGGTCCGTAGGGGTTCGTTGTACCCTCGTGACCTTATTGGCTATCGCTAGCAGCGCCAACCCCGTGACGACCTTAGGCCCAAAACATCAAGGTAGATGCAAATAGACCAGTATCTCTTTCTCTTAGATAAAGTATATCACTATATATTCATTTTTTCAAGCCTTTTAAGGTTATTTCCCGGCTTTTTATTTTGCATTTCTTTGATTTCAGTACAAAACATACTTATTTCGTTTCTTCAACAAAGGTACTCTTTAGGAAAAGCTCCTCCAACTGAGCTTCCTCTACCCTTCCAGGTGCTTCAGTCATTAGACACTGCCCCTTGTTTGTCTTAGGGAACGGCATTACGTCTCTGATAGACTCCTCCTTCATCATTACCATCAGCCATCTGTCGATACCAAATGCTAATCCTCCGTGAGGTGGTGCACCGTATTTAAATGCATCTATAAAGAATCCGAACTTCTCTCTAGCTTCCTCATCTGATAGTCCAAGCTTCTCAAACACCTTTGCCTGTACCTCTGGGTTGTGGATCCTGATTGATCCTCCACCGATCTCTGAACCGTTTAGTACCAGGTCATATGAGTTAGTTCTAACTGCTTCCATCTCTCCAGCCATGAACGCTTCCATATCCTCTGCCTTTATAGATGTGAATGGGTGATGCTGAGCCTTGTATCTCTCCTCTTCTTCACTCCACTCAAACATAGGGAAGTCTACTATCCATAGGAATCTGAACTCATCCTTATTGATTAGGTCTAGGTCCTTTCCAAGAGCAAGTCTTAGGGCTCCAAGACCGTCGTATACTACCTTCTTCTTGTCAGCCAGGATCATGATTACATCTCCTGCTTTTGCTCCAGTTCTTTCGATGATTGCAGCCATCTCCTCCTCTGAGAAGAACTTAGCGATTGGAGAGTTTACTCCCTCTTCCGTTACCTTGATCCAAGCCAGTCCCTTAGCTCCGAAGTAAGTCTTTACATAGTTCTCATAGTCTCCAAGAACCTTTCTTGAGAAGTTTTCAGCACATCCTGGTGCTACTACTGCCTTTACAAGACCACCTGAGTTTGCCACACCTGAGAACGCCTTAAATCCGCATCCTGCCATTATGTCTGTAAGCTCCTTAAGCTCCACTCCGAATCTTACATCTGGCTTATCCGATCCGAATCTCTCCATAGCTTCTGCATATGGCATTCTTTCAAATGTGTAGTTAGCTTCCTCTCCAGTCACCCCTGCAAATACTCTCTTTGCAAGTCCCTCTATCTCATTTATCACATCATCCATAGTTACAAATGACATCTCGATATCCAGCTGAGTAAACTCTGGCTGTCTGTCTGCTCTCAGGTCCTCATCTCTGAAGCACTTAGCTACCTGATAGTATCTCTCAAGTCCAGAGATCATTAGCAGCTGCTTAAATAGCTGTGGCGACTGAGGTAGTGCATAGAAGTCTCCGCTGTTTGTTCTGCTTGGTACAAGGAAGTCTCTTGCTCCCTCTGGAGTAGATTTTGTAAGGATAGGAGTATCAACATCTAGGAACCCCTTCTCGTTCATATACTCTCTGATAGCTGTCATCATATTGTGTCTAGCTTTTAAGTTTCTCGTCATCTGAGCTCTTCTAAGATCCAGGTATCTGTACTTTAGTCTTATAGACTCACTTAGGTTTTCCTCACCTGTGATCTGGAATGGAAGTACATCACAGTTGTTCAGGATCTCCATCTCCTCAACAAATACCTCGATATCTCCAGTAGGCATATTTGCATTTTTAGAGAATCTCTCTTTTACCTCACCGGTAATCTTGATTACTCCCTCAGTTCTTATCTTTCCTGCCATCTCAGCGATCTCAGCGCTTACATTGTCCGGGAATACTATCTGAGTTATTCCCTCTCTGTCTCTAAGATCGATAAATGTAAGTCCTCCCAGGTCTCTCTTAGTTGCTACCCAACCAGAAAGAGTTACCCTCTTACCTATATCTTCCTTCCTTAGTTCTCCAAGGTTATGCGTTCTGTACGTCATCCTTCTACCACCTTTATGATTATTATATTATTAATTATTCTGTCTTTAAAATTTGTGTAGTCCTTAAACTACTTTAAAAGTTCAGCTACTGCCTCATCTACACTTAGTGTTTCCTGGGTTCTTTCTATAAGGTTCTTTAAAACTACCTTATTCTCAGCCAGCTCCTGATCTCCGATAATAACAGCATAGTCAACCCCAAGTTTATCCGCCTTCTTCATGCTGGCCTTCATAGACTTCTTTGCAAACTCTATATTTGTCTTAATTCCTGCACTTCTCAGCTTATCTGCAACACCAAAGGCGTAGGCTTCTGCTTCATCTCCCATCCACACGATGTGAACCTTAGGAGCACTTGAAGGGTAGTCCTCAAGTAGCATCATGATCCTCTCTATTCCTGCAGCAAATCCAAATGCCGGTATCTCCTTGTTCCCCAGCTGAGTAAGAAGACCATCATATCTTCCTCCCCCTAGAACAGTTCCCTGAGCTCCAAGCTTATTGGTTACTATCTCATATACAGTACTTGAGTAGTAGTCCAGCCCTCTTACAAGGTTTGAGTTCTCCACATACTTTACTCCGAAGATATCCAGGTATCTCTTTACCTCTTCAAAGTGAGCCTTCTCCTCTGCATTTAGTGAATCTGTAATCTTAGGAGCTCCTACGATTACCTCCTTACACTTAGGGTTCTTACAGTCTAGAACTCTTAGAGGGTTATTTTCATATCTTGTTGCACAGTCCTCACACAGCTCCTCCTTTACAGGAGTAAGGAAGTTTATCAGACTCTCCCTGTACTTGGTTCTCGACTCATTTCCACCTATGGAGTTTATATTTACTTCAAGATCTGTAATTCCAAGCTTCTCCAGAAGCTTGTATCCCATTGCGATAACCTCTGCATCCAGAATAGGTGACCCCTCTCCAAGGGCTTCCACTCCAAGCTGGTTAAACTCTCTTTGTCTTCCCGCCTGAGGTCTCTCATATCTGAACATAGATCCCATGTAGTAGTACTTTGTAAAGTCCTCCTTCCCGTATATCTTGTGCTCTAGGTAGGATCTTACAACTGCCGCAGTCCCCTCTGGTCTGAGAGTAATGCTTCTGTCTCCCCTGTCTGTAAAGGTATACATCTCCTTGGAAACCACATCTGTTCCCTCTCCAATTCCCCTCTTAAAAAGGCTTGTCTCCTCAAAAATAGGAGTCTTAATCATAGAGTATCCATAAGCTTCGAATACTTCCCTTGCTGTATTTACTATATAGTTGTACTTAGCTGCATCTTCACCAAAGATGTCCTTGGTACCTCTCACTGCTTTCAGTAGTTTCATCCTATCACCTCGTCCTTTCTATCTTTTCTTCCATAGCTTCTCCAGCTTCTGCTGGATCATCTTTTCATTTTTATTTTCTCCTGGCACATAGTAGCTTCCAGTCCTTTCCATATAGTCCTGCTCCACAAAGTTACCTGGATAGGCATGGGGGTATTTATACAGGTGCTCACCCTTTTTGGTCAGGTGTACAGGCACCTCCTGAAGATTTCCTGCCTTTATATCAGCAAGAGCAGCATCTATCGCTGCTTCGCTGCTGTTGCTCTTAGTGGATATGGCAAGGTATATCGTTGCCTGAGCCAGTATTATCCTTACCTCTGGCATCCCTATCCTTTCTGCGCTGTCCATGGCTGCATGACACACAAGCATGGCTTCGGGATTTGCCATCCCTACATCCTCACTGGCATGAATCATAAGCCTTCTTGCTATATATCTGGGATCCTCCCCACCGTCCAGCATCCTGGCAAGCCAGTAGATAGCAGCATCGGGGTCGGAGCCCCTTATACTTTTAATAAAGGCGGATATGATATTATACTTATCCTCCTTCTTGTGGTACCCTTCCCTTCTCTTCTTGAAGAGTTCCCTTATCTCCTCATCTGTCAGGGTGTCAGCAGTATTGCTGTAGAGCTCAACATAGTTGAGGGCTGTTCTGGCATCTCCCTTGGCAAGCTCCAGTATCGTCTCCATCATATCCTTGGAGAGCTCCTTCAGCCCCAGCCTCTCTACTCCTGCTTTCACTAGTTTTTCTATATGAAGGGTATCTAATTTTTTAAATTCAAATACCATACATCTAGAAAGCAGGGCGTTGTTCAGGGTATAGTAGGGATTTTCCGTGGTGGCACCTATTAAAACTATGAGGCCATCCTCTGTATAGGGAAGAAGGGCATCCTGCTGCAGCTTATTGAACCTGTGAATCTCATCTAGAAAGAGAAGGGTTCTCCTGTTTTCCATCTCCACCCTTCTTCTTGCCCGCTCAACCACCTCACGGAAATCAGAGAGGTTTGCAGTGGTGGCGTT
Source organism: uncultured Fusobacteriaceae bacterium (assembly GCA_964430145.1). GTDB lineage: Bacteria > Fusobacteriota > Fusobacteriia > Fusobacteriales > Fusobacteriaceae > Propionigenium. Next base: position 6,201 of record CAYSGC010000122.1, read on the forward strand.
TAGCTTTTCAAAGGCATAGTCCAGCTCCCCTGAAATCAGTTCAGCAAGGGAGGTCTTTCCCGTTCCCGGGGGTCCAAAGAAGATGGAGTTTACTATCTTCCCCTTATCTATAAGGTTACGAAGTACGCTTCTCCTTCCGATTACCTCCTCCTGTCCCACATATTCATCTAAATTTTTCGGCCTCATCTGATAGGCAAGGGGTCTTATCCTGTCAAAGTTCCCCTGAAACAGGCTTCTCATAAGCTTCACATCCAATTTTCACACATCAATAGTTTTAAACTTCCCATTTCATTCTTTTTCCCTAGTAGAAAAAAAGGCATGTTGAACTACAACACGCCTCCTGACCTATTTTATTAGGTAAAGTAATAGCGCCGTCACAATAAACAGAGCAGCAACAACTTCTGTAATCTTAGCTAGTGGTCCCCCGTCCTGAGATACACCAAATACAGTATTTGTCCCTCCTGAACCCATACTTCCTGACATTCCACGGCTTCTATCTGGTTGAATCAGCACTAATATTATAAGAGCTAGTGCGAATACAAATAATAACACTGTCAATAATCCTGCCATCTCATCCTCCCGAATTAACATATTTTTCCAACTTTATTATAATATATCCAGCCCAAAATTTAAAGGGAAACTTTAAAAAGGAAATGCAATTGTTTATTCTAATAAACCTTACATACAAAATAACGTAAGGGAGTGAGACAAATGAGAAAAATTTACATACTCGATACCAATGTATTAATACATGATCCCAAGGCTATGCTGAACTTTAATGGCAACGATGTAGTTGTTCCCATATTTGTAATAGAGGAAGTAGACAAACTGAAGAAACAGCCTGTTACAGGACCTCAGGCCAGGATCGCCTCCCGTACAATAGACAGCTTCAGGCAGATTGGATGCCTTGCCAAGGGAGTTCACTTAGATGATGAGATCTTTTTTAGAGTTGAGCTGAAAAACGATCCCTCTCTTCTCCCACCTTCCCTCAAGAGAGATGTGGTGGACAACAGGATCCTTTCCACTACCTTGGGAATACAAAATGAAAACCCAGATAAAAAAGTTGTTCTGGTATCAAAGGATATAAACATGAGAATAAAGGGAGATGCCCTGGGGGTACATGTAGAGGACTATGAAACAGATATGGTTGACTACTCGGAACTCTATGACGGAAGTCTTCCCGTTGAGGTTCCCGAGGATATATATAAAAAGTATGTTAAGACCGGAAGGCTGAAGTTGGAGGAAGCCGGTATAGAGTCTCCCCCTGCAAACACCTTTATAAGGCTGAAAAACGATGAAAAAGAGGCCCATGGAAGGTTTAATTTCAGTAAAAAAAGGATTGAGAGGCTGGCATTTGGCGATGCTGGCGTCTGGGGAGCAAGAGCTAGAAACGACGAGCAGAAGTTTGCAGTGGACCTCCTCATGGATGAAAATATAAAAGTGGTTACCCTTGTAGGGAAAGCAGGTACAGGAAAAACTCTCTTGGCTGTAGCTGCAGGACTGGAGCAGGTAGTGGAGAGAAGACTGTATAAGAAGCTCCTCATTGCAAGACCTATCATGCCCATGGGTAGGGATATAGGTTACCTTCCGGGCTCCGAGAAGGATAAGCTCAAACCCTGGATGCAGCCCATCTACGACAATATAGACTTCCTCTCAGAGAACAAGGAGGAGAAGGCAGGAGAGAGGGTAGTGGCAGGACTGGAGTCCATGGGACTTCTAAAGATCGAAGCCCTTACATATATAAGGGGTAGAAGTATCCCTGCAGGATTTATAATAATCGATGAAGCTCAGAACCTTACACCTCTTGAGATAAAAACCATCGTTACCAGAGCCGGTGAGAATACAAAGATCATCTTCACCGGAGACCCTCAGCAGATCGACAACCCTTACTTGGATGCCAACACAAACGGACTTACCTACATGGCTGAAAAGCTTAAGGAGGAGGAGATCTCTGGGCACATAACCCTCACCAAGGGAGAGAGATCCGCCCTGGCTGAGATCGCTGCAAAACTATTATAGACAGGCTTTATACGGGAGCTCACACCGAGCTCCCCTTTTATCATTTAGTCTCCATTAATTTGAACCTTTTTTATATTATGTGTTAATATCTATACATAAGAATAGTGTAGGAGTGTCTCAATATGAAGATAGGAATAATAGGACCCAGGGATTCAGCTGAAAATATTGCTGAGAAGCTTTCCAGGGTAGATGAAAGTATTGAATGCAAGTTTTATATCCGTGAGGAGATCTCCAAAGTGGGGGAGGTCATCGACAGATGCGAGGATGAGGTTGACGGCATAATCCTTACAGGGGCTGGAGTCCATGCCACCATCGAGGGGATAAGACCTCTGACTAAACCCTTTGCATATATCCATCGGAATACTCTCAGCCTCGTGTCGACTCTCTGGAAAGCAAGGGAGGACTTCAAGGATCTGAGCAGGTTTAGCGTGGACGTGGTTTCCAGAGAAGCCTTCACAGAAGCTGTAGAGGAGCTGAATCTGCCCCCAGACACCACCAGGATCATGCCCTTCTGCTCCTCTTGTACCGAGGAGGATTACATCAAGTGGCACACCAAGCTCTTTAAAGAGGGAGAGACAGACTTTATCCTTACAGGTTTTGGAGATGTCTACACCAGATTAAAGAGGGAGGGATACCCTGTATACAGGCTATTCCCCACATACTCCCAGGTTAAGGAGGCCTACAGAGAGATCCTTCACAAGGCTCATATATCTAAGCTAAAGTCCTCCCAGATAGCCGTCCAGGTAATAAAGGTCACCAAGAAGATCAATAAGAACTACTATGAGGAGCTAAATATCCAGAATAA
>CAYSGC010000123.1:0-9009 GCA_964430145.1 uncultured Fusobacteriaceae bacterium
TGCAGATCTTAGCTACAGAAACGTTATCATACCCCTCTGTACCAAATAAAAATATTGCAGAATCCAGTATCTTTTTTCTAGTAGTGACCTTTTTTACTTTCATACTTTCTCCCTCAATAGAAATCTAATTTTTTTAATCTATATTAATATCATTGAATTTATCTCTCAATTTGAAAAAGTTCTCATTATAAAATATACCACATTTTTTTCAAAAATCGTTTATTTTAAACACATTAATTTCTAAAAAAGGATGAAAAAAGAACAAATTACCAAACAAATGATGAACCACCTTTCAACTTTCTTTCCCTTATTTTACACCTTTTAGAATTTTATACAGGACATTTTTACTCTTGCACCAGCCTCACAAGAAAGAAAAAAAAGAGCAGCTCAGCTGCTCTAAAGTTTTGTATTTACACCTACTCCAAAGAGAGTTTCCCTTGAACAGCCAAAAGGCCGGGGACAGGGAGTTTACGATAAACCTGATCACTTCTGATAATAAAGAGGAGTTTGTTGTAGAACTGAGCAACGCCACCCTTACAAATATAGGGGGATACCAGCCCGAGGATCCAGACCTTACCATTACCATCGACAGATCCGACTTGGAGGAGGTTATGATGGGAGCAGTTACCTTTGATGACCAGATCAAATCTGGAAAGGCAAAGCTCAAGGGAGACCTTAGTGCTTACGACACCCTAAAATCCCTTCTGGTTCAGTTTGAGCTGGGATTCGAGATGATGCCTGGTACAGGAGAGAAGAATATCATCCCTGAGAAGAAGCCATTTGAACAGGGAGATATTGGAGACTCTGCAGGAGGATAGAAGAAACTCAGTAAATTTTATTGGAGGGAGTCCGGATTTTTAGGTCTCCTTTCTTTTATTCAAGTAGATAGAATTTTTTACCCCATCTAGAGTTTATAGGAGGAATAATAAAGGAAAGCTAGTGGCAAATGAGAAGGAAACTCTTAGGAAATCTATTTCAATTCTTACATCAGCAAGGGATTGAAACTACATTAGGAGGAGAGTATATGTGTGATTATTCTAAGATGGCAGAATCCTATAAGATAAAGATGGTGGAGAGCATATCCCTCATCCCCAAGGAGGCGAGGGAGAGAAAGATAGTAGAGGCTGGATATAACCAGTTTGCCCTGAGGGCGGAGGATATCTTTATAGATCTCCTCACAGACTCGGGGACGGGAGCTATGAGCGATAAACAGTGGTCTGCCCTTATGCTGGGGGATGAGTCCTATGCCGGAAGCAGGAGCTTCTACAGACTGGAAGAGGCCGTTAAAGATGTGGTGGGATACAGATACTTTGTTCCCACCCACCAGGGAAGGGGAGCGGAAAATGTACTCTTTCCCCTTCTCATAGAAAGGGGGCAGTATGTTATAAACAATATGCACTTTGATACCACCAAGGCCCATGTGGAGCTCAAGGGCGGAAGAGCTGTAAACATGGTGATCCAGGAGGCGTACGATACACAGCTTGAGTACCCCTTCAAGGGAAATATAGATATAGAGGCCATGGAAAAGTTCATCCTTGAAAAGGGCCGGAAGAATATAGCCTTTATTATGATTACCATCACCTGTAACTCTGCAGGGGGGCAGCCTGTTTCCATGGAGAACATCCGTGAGGTGAGAAGGGTAGCTGACAGATATAACTTGAAAGTGATCTTCGACTCAGCCAGGTTTGCTGAAAATGCATACTTTATAAAGATGAGGGAGGAGGAGTTTAAGGAGCGGGAGATTCCCTCCATTATAAGGGAGATGTTTTCCTATGGAGATGCCCTCACCATGTCCGCCAAAAAGGACGCCATAGTAAATATGGGAGGTATGATAGCCATAAGGAAGGATGAGAAGCTCTATACCCAGGTAAGAGCTATGGTTGTTCCCATGGAAGGCTTCCCTACCTATGGGGGGCTTTCTGGAAGGGATATGGATGCAATGGCTGTGGGACTTGTGGAAAGCACAGATGAAGCCTACCTCTCCACAAGGATAGGACAGATAGAGTATTTAGCTGACAGGCTTGTAGAAGCCGGGATCCCTATCCAGAGGCCCGTAGGGGGACATGCAGTCTTCGTAGATGCAAAAAGGTTCCTTCCCCACGTTCCATTTAACCAATTTCCTGCCCAGGCACTCTGCGTGGAGCTCTACAGGGAAGCAGGAGTAAGGGGAGTTGAGATAGGTTCATTTCTTCTGGGAAGGGATCCGGATAACGGCGAGCAGCTGGAATCTCCCCTGGAGCTGCTGAGGCTCACCATCCCAAGGAGGGTCTACACAAACAGTCACATGGATGTGGTGGCAGCTGCTCTTATTAATATCTACAAGAGGCGTGAGGAGATAGGTGGCTATGAGATAGTCTCGGAACCAGAGGTACTGAGGCACTTCACCGCCAGATTGAGACCTGTAGAGGTCAGGTAGCCTTCCCCCTGAGCTCCCTCTAATATTATCTTTAGAGTATACAAGTGAAACTTTTTCTCCATTCTGGGATAGTGGTATCCTTAAGGAATAAATAGTGGTATAATAGTGTTATTAATGTAGGGGGGAGAAAGTATGAAGATTCAATTGAGCAGGATCACCGGTATACTGTCAGCCCAGGACTATCTTACCTATGAAAGGCTCCTAGATGAGATGATCCAGGAGGTTAAAGGTGGAAGCGTGGTTGTTATAGAGGGAAGTAGTATGATACTATCTACTACAAAAGAGGTAGACGACTTTAACCGTAAGATGGTACAGGTCCACGGAATCTACGGACTAATATAGGAGGAGATAACTATGAAAAAGCTTATTCTTATTATAATGATGGTTGTTGCCGGCTTCACTGCATACAGCCAACAGGACTATGACCTGGAGAGAGCTCTTCTCACAGATAATGTTGTCAACAGGGAACCTGGACTTTCAACAAATAAGTTTAATCTCTACTCCAAGGGATATTTCTACACAGAGTTTAAGAATATAGGGGAGGAGAGGACCATCTACCACAACTGGTACTACCTGGGGGACGAAGACGAGAAGACCCTCACTGCCTCTGTGGAGCTTAAGATAGCTGGATTTAGATGGAGGACATGGTCTACTAAGCACCTATATCTTCCTGGAAAGTGGAAGGTAGAGGTTGTGGACGAGGAGAATAACCTTATTACTGAGACCACCTTTACAGTGGAGTAGCTCCAACTACTCAAAACCAGATAACTTTAGGCTAAAAATTAATATTTTATTAAAAAGGACCCACTGGTCCTTTTTTATTCCCTAAACTTCTAAAGCTTTTCAAGGGAGGCTTACCTTCTCTCTGGAATTGTCTCTAGATACTGCGCTTATCAGAAGCATATTCCTGAAAACCCTGGAACCCCAGAAGGGTGACCCCTTGCCTTTCCCACTTCTTTTCCTTAATCCCCCTTAGATGGAAGTAGATCCCCCTTACAGATGAGCATGCCTAAAAAAGCTTCAATTTTTCTTCAATTAGTTATACAATATAATGAAATTATGATATTTTTGATAAAAGTTCAGGAGGACATATGCTACAACATGAAAAGGAAGTAATGATAGATTTCTTAAATAAAGAGGGGATGAAGATTATCCAGAGAGCCGACTACTTTAACTTCTCCCTGGATTCAGTACTTGTATCTGAGTTCCTAACCATCAACAGGGGGACAAAGAATATCGTGGACCTGGGAACTGGAAACGGCTCTATCCCCATGCTTCTTTCAAGAAGATCCAAGGCCCATATTACAGGGATTGAGATACAGGAGGTCTCTGCTGATCTTGCCCGTAGAAATATAGAGATAAATAATCTGGAGGAACAGGTGGATATCATCCACGACAATATGAAGAGCTGGAAGGACCACTTCAGGCCCAACAGTGTCGATGCAGTAATTACCAACCCGCCCTTTTTTAAGTTCGAGGGAAACGAGGAGCTCCTCAACGACCTGGACCAGCTAACCTATGCAAGACACGAGATCACAGCCAACCTGGAAGACATCATCTCCACAGCCTCTGGCCTCCTGAGAGACAGGGGATACTTCACCATGGTCCACAGACCAGACAGGATGATGGAGATCCTGGATGTAATGAGAAAATACAATATCTCCCCAAAGAGACTGCAGTTCTGTCACTCTAAGCTGGGGAAGGAAGCCAAGATAATCCTTGTGGAGGGAATCAAGTACGGAGGCGAGGGATTGAGAGTACTGCCTCCCCTCTATACCCACGATACAGACGGAAAGTACTCCAGAGAAGTCCTTGAGATGTTTAAGTAAGTTCATGAAATCCCCATGGATACTCGAATTTATTCTCCTTTAAAAAAAGGAAGTTTCACTACCCAGAGGTAAATTGTAGTATACTTTGCTTTGGAAGGGAGATGATTTTTATGAAGAGGGTTCTACTGGGAATCACAGCACTTCTGTTGGTATGTGCCCCAGCCTATGCAGCTCTTGAGGGAAGATCTGCTATGTTCAAACTGGGTGTAGCTGGTGGTAAGATGGATACCGACACCTCTGCTGGGGATGAAGATCTGGATATTTACCCGACTGTAGGTTTGGAGTACCTCTTGAGATTTGAGAGCGGAATGGATCTTGGTCTTGGAGCAGCCTTTGAAAAGCATGAACTGAAGAACGTTGTTTTCCAAAATGGATTTAATGATGTTGAGTCCTATCCTGTATATGGTATTCTCAGGTACAGGTTTAAGGTGTGGGAAAATTGGACCCCATATATATATGGTAACCTCGGATACGCCTTTACAGATAAGGACAGAGGGGACCTGGCCATAGACAGCGGTCCATACTACGGAGCCGGATTGGGACTGGAGTACAGGGAGAGCTTTGGTATTGAGGCTGGCTGGAGCAGAACAGAGTTTGATGCTGAATTGGATGGAAAGGATATCGATCCCGTTTCAGACCTCTTTAAGGTAAGTCTCACCATGAGGCTGGATCACTAAAATAAATCTTGGGAGCTATTTAAAGGTAGCTCCTCTTTTTTTTGTATACCCTATATAGGGGGTGGTTACTTTGTATCTAAAAAACATCGAGATAAATAACTGGAAGTCTATAGATCATTTAAGTATAGAGTTTGAAAATCTTATGCTCTTTATAGGAAGGTCCAACCACGGTAAATCCAGCATCTTTTCAGCCCTTCTCTTCTTTCTGGGGGAGAGAAACTTCAGAAGGAACGATCCCAAGGATAAAGATAAACTTGTGGAGATCCAGGGGTGCTTTGAGATTCAGGACGTAGCTATCATAGGGAAGCTCAAAACCTACCTGGACAAGGACGAGAGGCTGAACCTCAGGGTAACTGTGGACAGGTCAGGAAGGGAGCACTACTATACGATAAGGAGGGATAGAGTTTACGAGATTACCTACAGGGATTACAGAAGGATCGTAGGGGAGATAGAGGTCCTCTTCATTCCATCCATTGCCACAAACAGCCAGGAGCTCACGGAATTTTTCTACAAGAAACTCCTGGGAATCCTGGAGAGGGAAGATTCCATGGGTCTTGTGGATATAGAGGAGGTCATGAATATCTACTCCTGCCTCAGGGAGGAGTATGCAAGTAAGGGGCTCCAGAGGAATGTAATCTTCAATATCTCCAGGCTCCTTGCAAGGGACTCTATCGCTGCCAAGAGAAGCGTACTGGGAAACAGCCTTATCCTCTATGAGGAGCCGGAGCTATACCTTCATCCCCAGGCTGAGCGGGAGCTCTACGACAGCCTGGTAAAACTGTCCAAGCTGGGAACCCAGATATATGTGTGCACCCACTCTGGGGCATTTATCGGTCTCAAGCAGTACAGGTCTATCTGTATAGTGAGGAGAGATTCCAAGGGGACCCATGTGTTTCAGCAGAGAAAGAGACTCTTCTCCAGGGATGAGGTTAAAAGGTTTAATATGAACTATTGGATAAATCCAGACAGGAGTGAACTATTCTTTGCCAAGAGGGTAGTCCTTGTGGAGGGACAGACCGACAAGATACTCATCCCCTACCTGGCAAGGATACTTGGGGTTTATAAATACGACTATTCTGTGATAGAATGTGGAAGTAAGAGTACTCTTCCCCAGTACATCAAGCTTCTCAACAAGTTTCATATTCCCTATGTAGTGGTCTACGACAGGGACGACCATATCTGGAGGCTCCCCGCCGAGAGGGAAACCTCCATAAGGAAGAACAGGGAGATCCAGAGAAAGATCAACTATGAGATAGGAAGATATGTGGAGTTTGAAAACGACATAGAGGAGGAGATAGGGGGAGAGCGGGAGAAGAAGTCCTATAAGAATAAACCCTTCCTTGCCCTGAAGATGGTCATGGAAAGGAACTACAGGATTCCCGACTCTCTTGCCAGTAAGATAAAAAAAATATACCGATAGAGATCGAGGTGATACTTATGGAGCATTTTTTAATAGATAACAGGGAGATCTTCCTGAGGGTGGTCTCTGCCCTTCTGGCAGGAGGATTAGTTGGTTTTGAAAGGGAGAGGAAGGGAAAGCCTGCAGGTTTTGTCACAAACGTTCTTGTATGTGTAGGGGCTGCTAGTATAGCCATCATCCAGTCTCTCATTGTAAGGGATACCCTTATCTACGACTACCCCGTAAAGAGTGATCCTGGAAGGCTTATAGCCCAGGTTGTTTCAGGAGTAGGATTTTTAGGAGCTGGAGCTATACTACACGAAAAGGGAAGTGTAAAGGGGATCACCACTGCGGCTACCATATGGGTTGTCGCTGCCATAGGAATAGCCTTTGGAATGGGCTACTACCTCTTGGGAAGTATCGTCACCTTTACAGTATACTTCTCCATTATGATCCTCAAAAAGATCGAACTCTACTTTCTCACAAACAAGGTAAGAAGAAACTTCTATATTGAGTACTGCAATCCCTCTACCTTTGAGGAGAAGCTGGAGCTCTTCCTTATAAATAAGGCTGTGAGGATAAGAAAACTCAACCGCTTAGAGGAGTTTGACAGGGATGACGGTTCCGTGAGAAGATCCACTGTGGAGCTCATTATCCCAAGATACATGGATACCTCTGAACTTGCAAGGGATATCTCCCTCCTGGAGGAGGTCTCAAAGTTTAAGAGAGTAGGAACCAAAAAAACAAATCCGTTTGAGTGATTCAAAGCTTTCTGCTGAATAGGCAGAAAGTTTTTTTATTTATAGACCTTTTTCAGAGGGGCATCAGCTCTTCCCCTAGTCATTCTGAGAAAACATTGATGTATCCCAAACACCTCAAATAATTTTACACGGTTATCTTTGAAACAATTGTCTCTTTTTTCAAAAAAAATGTATATTTTAAGGTTTTTTTAATTAATGAGGTGTTGCTATATCTCTCGAAGACCTGTATAATTACTCGTGAAATATAAAACTAAATTTTCTTTAAGAAATATAATATAAAAATATAGCTGAACAACGGCTATATGGGGAGGAATTATGAAAAAGATCTTATCAATTGTAATGTTAATGGTACTTTTGGCTACCAATGCTCTTGGAGGTACCTATACGGGGAAGGGTGACGGATATCTTGGGGATATCAATGTTGAGGTAGAGGTTAGTGAAAATACTATTAAAGATATCACAGTAACTGAGCACTCCGATACAAAGAGGATTGCTGAGACTGCCTTTGACAGACTGAGCAAGGAGATGATCCAAAAGCAGACAACTGATGTAGATGCCATGGCTGGAGCTACATTCTCAAGTGAAGGATTTATTGATGCAGTAAAGAAAGCTGTGGAGACAAGCGGGGCAAAGCTTCAAGGTGGGGAAGCTGCTGCTGCTAACGAGGCAATAGCTGATGTAAAAACAGATATCGTTGTAATTGGTGGAGGGGGAGCAGGTCTTACTGCTGCCATAGAAGCCAGAGAGAAGGGGGCAGATGTTATCCTAGTGGAGAAGATGCCTATCCTTGGTGGAAACACTACCTATGCAACTGGTGGATTAAATGCCGCTGAGACTGTTTTCCAGAATAACAGCGATACTACTGAGCTGTTCTACAAAGATACCATGAAAGGAGGAAAGGAGAAAAACGATTCCTCTCTTGTACTTACACTGGTTGAACAGTCTTCAGATATAGTTAACTGGCTTACTGCTAGAGGAGCTGACCTGAGCGATGTTGGTAGAATGGGTGGTGCAAGCGAGAACAGAACTCACAGACCTAGTGGTGGAGACAAGGTTGGACCAAACATCATCGATGCCCTGTCTAAGAAAGCTGAGGAGGTAGGAGTAGATATCAGAACTCTGACTTCAGCTGTGGAGATCACAACTAACAACAACAAGATAGACGGAATTGTAGTGGAAGAAAACGGAAGCAGATACAAGATAGATGCTAAAGCTGTTATCCTTGCAACTGGTGGATTTGGAAACAGCCCTGAGAAGTTTGAAACTCTGGATCCTGCCCTAAAGGGATTCGGTACAACAAACCACCCTGGAGCTACTGGAGATGCTCTGGACCTTATAGAGGCTCTTAATGTAGCTACTGTAGATATGACTGAGATCCAGACTCACCCTACTGTTGTACCAGTTAGAAATACTATGATTACAGAGGCTGTAAGAGGTAATGGTGCCATCCTTGTAAGCAGAGAGGGTAAGAGATTTGTAAATGAGCTTTCCACTAGAGACGTTGTTTCTGAGGCAACTCTTCAGCAGAAGGGTAAGACTGCTTTCCTAATCTTTGACCAGGGAGTAAGAGAGAGCCTGAAGGCTATCGAGGGATATGCTAAAATGGGACTTCTTACAGAGGCTGGTTCTGTAGAGGAGCTGGCTAAGAAGGTAGATCTATCACCTAAGGAGTTAGAGGCCAGCATCAAAAAGTACAATGGATTTGCAAGTGCTGGTAAGGACAAGGATTTCGCTAGACAGGATATGAAGAGACATCTTATCAAGGCTCCATTCTATGCTGTAGAGGTAGGTCCTGCAGTACACCACACTATGGGTGGAATCAAGATCAATAATAAAGCTCAGGTTTACAATAAGAGCGGTAAGGTAGTAGAGGGACTATTTGCTGCAGGTGAGGTTACTGGTGGAGTTCACGGTGCCAACAGACTTG
>CAYSGC010000124.1:0-9000 GCA_964430145.1 uncultured Fusobacteriaceae bacterium
TACATAGGTCCATATCCCTCTGAAGTCCATCATATCCACAACAAAGCCTCTTGTGAGTCTGTCTATCATGTTTCCAATGACTCCTGAAAGGATGAAGGCATATGCAATGTTTTCAAGTTTATTCTTCTTATTCTTTACACTCTTTACAAGGTACCAGCTTATCCCTATTATTGCTAAAACTGTCACAACAGAAATAACAGGTATCTTCCCCTGAAACATACCAAAGGCTACCCCTCTGTTTTTTACATATGTCAGGTGAAAGAAATCAAATATCAGGGGAAAGCTCTCTCCCTCTACAAGGTTAGCTACAGTTAAATGTTTTGTCCACTGATCTACGATTATTAGAGCAGTAATAAGTATAATATAGTACATTATTTCATCCTCTGGTAACTTTTATTTTTTAAGAAGAATGTGACGGGAGATCCCGCCACAAATCTTTTATAGATTATTTAGTAAGTACATCGGAACATCTTGGGCAAAGAGTTGGATGCTCAGCATCTACCCTTCCAAGCTCAGTAGAGTACTTCCAACATCTCTCACACTTCTCACCGCTTGCGTGCTCTACCTTGATAGATAGTCCCTCTGTCTCTTCAGCTGCAGTGAATGTTTCATCTGCTGCATCTGCAAGAACCAGCTCAGATACGATTAGGATATCCTCCACAAGTTTCATGTTCTTCTGGATTACTTCCTTCATCTCAGTATTATCCACAGCTAGGATTACCTTTGCATCTAGAGAGTTACCTATTATCTTGTTCTCTCCCTGTCTAGCTCTTTCAAGGACCTTGTTGGCTTCCTTTCTAAGCTTTATCAGGTTATCCCACTTAGTTTCCACAGCTTCATTCAGGTATTCATCATTATTCTCATACCAGTTTGTAAGAAGGATCGACTCTGCTTCCTTTCCTTCCTCTCCTAGCTTAGACCAGATCTCCTCAGCTGTAAATGAAAGGATCGGAGCTATCATCTTGTTCATAGTAACAAGGATCTCATACATCACTGTCTGAGCTGCTCTTCTCTCCACTGAATCTGTTTTTTCAGTGTATAATCTGTCCTTGATGATATCCAGGTAGAATGCAGACATATCGATACCTGCGAAGTAGTGGATATCCTGGAACAGGTTATAGAACTCATACTTGTCGTAGTTTTCAGTTGTTCTTCTCTTCAGTGTCTCTAGCTTGTGTAGTGCCCACTTATCTGTTTCAGTAAGGTTCTCATAAGCTACCTTATCCGTTGCAGGGTTGAAGTCACTTGTGTTTCCAAGGATGTATCTAGCTGTATTTCTTACTCTTCTGTATGCCTCTGCCATCTGCTTAAGCATGTTTTCCGAGATCTTTACGTCATCTCTGTAGTCTACAGATGCACACCACAGTCTAAGGATGTCCGCTCCATACTTCTTGATTACCTCCTCTGGAGATACTACGTTTCCTACAGATTTAGACATCTTTCTTCCCTCTCCGTCGTTAACGAATCCGTGAGTAAGAAGTGTTTTAAATGGAGCATCTCCTGTGGAACCGATTGAAGTTAGAAGAGAGGTCTGGAACCATCCTCTGTGCTGGTCCGATCCCTCTAGGTAAAGGTCGGCAGGTCTTCTAAGGTTCTCTCTCTCCTCACATACTGCTCTGTGGGATACTCCTGAGTCGAACCATACATCCATGATGTTAGTTTCTTTTCTAAGCTCTACACCCTCTAGGTTATGCTTGGCAAGAAGCTCCTCTCCGATTAGCTCCTCAGCTGAGTACTTAAGCCATGCGATAGAACCTTCCTTCTTCACAAGCTCGATAACTCTTTCGTGGATGTCTGCTTCAAAGATCTCAGCTCCAGTAGCCTCATTGTAGAATACAGGAATTGGTACTCCCCAGATTCTCTGTCTTGAGATACACCAGTCTGGTCTGTTCTCTAGCATGCTTCCGATTCTGTTTCTTCCCCATGCAGGAATAAACTCTACGTTATCAAGAGCCTCTAGTGCCTTCTCTCTAAGGTCAGATCCCTCTGCCTTAACGAACCACTGCTCAGTAGCTCTGAAGATTACAGGAGTTTTTGATCTCCAGTCGTGAGGGTATGAGTGCTCTATCTCCTTAAGAGCAATTAGGTGACCAGTCTCCTCGATGTGAGCACAGATCTCCTTGTTTGCCTTCTTATAGAATAGTCCGGCAAACTGTCCCGCTTCCTCTGTAAGGTGTCCCTTGTTGTTGATAGGTGAGATAACCGGAAGTCCGTATCTTGTTCCTACAACGTAGTCATCCTGACCATGTCCAGGAGCAGTGTGTACACACCCTGTACCAGCCTCAAGAGTAACGTGATCTCCTAGGATTATCATACCCGTTCTCTCTAGGAATGGGTGTTTATATGTAGTCTTCTCTAGGTCTGCTCCTACAAACTCCTTGATAAGTTCAGACTCCTCTATTCCCATATCAGCCATTGCTTTCTCAGCAAGTCCCTTAGCAAGAACTAGGTTTCCTTTAGCTGTCTTATATACTCCGTACTCAAACTCTGCATGTAGTGAGATAGCTACGTTTGCAGGAAGTGTCCAAGGAGTAGTTGTCCAGATTACCATAGATGCTTCATCTACCCCTAGCTTCTCTAAAAGGTCTGGGTTAGCCTCCATCTTAACAAAGATAGATGGTGATACGTGGTCTCTGTACTCGATCTCTGCTTCAGCCAGAGCTGTCTCTGTAGCTGGTGACCAGTAGATAGGCTTTAGTCCCTTGAAGATATATCCATTCTTATACAGCTCTCCGAATACTTCCAGCTGCTTTGCTTCATACTCTGGGTTTAGGGTAAGATATGGTCTCTCCCACTCTCCCATGATTCCCAGTCTCTTAAACTGCTCCATCTGAGTGTTTACCCACTTTTTGGCGTACTTTGTACACTTCTCTCTTATCTGCATTGGAGACATAGTCTTAGCCTTCTCTCCAAGCTCCTCAGTTACCTTTAGCTCAATAGGAAGACCGTGAGTATCCCATCCTGGTACATATGGTGCATTGTACCCCTGTAGCCTTTTATATTTTAAGATAATATCCTTTAGTATCTTGTTTAGTGCGTGCCCTATATGAATGTTTCCATTTGCATATGGAGGTCCGTCATGTAGAATGAAATGCTCCCCTCTATTTTCTAAACTTTTTTTGTAGATATCGTCCTTATTCCACTGCTTGATAATTAGTGGTTCCTTGTTAGGCAAGTTTGCTCTCATTTGGAAACTTGTCTTGGGAAGGTTTAGGGTTTTTCCATAATCTCTCTCTTCAGACATTATTTATTTTCCTCCTTATAGTCATTTAAAGTTATTTTTACTTCTGTACCTTCATTTGGTGTGGATATAAACTTCATTATACCCTTGTGGTGCTTTATTATTCTAAAGGCAATTGAAAGTCCCAGGCCGGCTGAATCCTTCTTGTAGCTTACAAAGGGTTCACCTATATTTTGTAGCTCTGTTTCGTCCATTCCAATACCATTATCAACTATTCTTACTCTAATCTTCTCTGTGTTTCTTCCCTTGGAAAGAATTATATTTATCTTCTTGTTGGCCTTTCCGTTCATCTGCACTGCGTCTATGGCATTATCCAGTACCTCCAGGAAGACCTTCTTCAGCTCCTTCCTGTCTCCATGTACCATACCGTTGTACTTAACAAAGAGGGAGATGCTTATTCCCTTGCTGCTGATCTCCTCCTTGTTTTCCAGGTAGATCTCATTGAGAAGTTCGTCCAGAGGGAATACCTCCAGCTGATACTCCTTCATATCCGAGTACTCTGTAAGGATGCTGTCCTCTCTCTTGATATTTATAAGCTCACCCTCTAGGGCTATAAGCTTTTGGGCGATATCCTCGCCCCCTGCCTTAGCTTCCTCCATAAGGTGGTAGATCTTGCTGAGCACCATCTCTCTTCCGTCAAGGAACTTCTCAGACAGTTTACCTATAGTAAGGGCTCTTTCGTTTTCAATCTTCTCCTCCTCCAGACTCTTGTTCTTAAAGTGAGTTCCAAGGTTAAGGATAAGAAGGTTCAGAAGCTCCACCTCTTCAGGTGTTATCTCCCTCTTCTTCATGAAGTTGTCCAGGATAATACAACCGTAGTCTCTGTCATTACTGTAGATGGGAATTATTATAAAGTTGTTGAACCCCATACTCTGAAGGAGTTCATTCCCCAGGTTGTACTTATAACTCTTATCATTATAGTATATAATTTTCTTTTCTAAAAGGGATTCTGCCAATAAACTTTTCTCCCTGATGGAAATTTTTATGTAGGATATAATTTCATCCAGGGACTCCCTCTGGAACCTGAAGGTCCCGATGGCCTGGTCATCGCTCTCACTGTTTTTAAGGGTGTTGTTGACCATAGAGTACTCCCCTACAAGCGACTCTATCTCCCGGCTGTATCTGAGAAATACTCCCCTGCTGTAGCCAAGGCCAACCTCTGAGGTAAGGGCTCTGAGGATTATCCTTATTACATCAAATATATCCTCCTCCCCGTATATTCCCAGAAGCAGTTTTTCTATTACATCTATCCTGTTTATATTCTCCTTAAGCTTCAGGTTTTTGTCCTTGAGGTCTCTCTCATTCTCCTCTATGGTCTCCACCATCTTCTTAAAGGACTTTACCATAGATCTGATCTCTCCAGACCCCTGCACCTTCAGGCTTATCCCCGACTCTCCCCTGGCTATCCTGTTGGAAGCTTCCGCTACCTCCACAAGGGGATTCAGCATCTTATAGAAGATCTTGCCAAAGATAGCTGAGTTAAAGAGGATGAGGGCTATGGTAATACTTGCAATCATAAGGAGTACCAGTGCCTTCATCTGGGTCACATCGGTCTTGGATATGGCTATTCCCAGGCTTCCGATTATCTTACCCTCGGCGTCCTCCAGGGGATAGATCCCCAGGTAGTAGATCTCCTTCTCTATGTTTACCTCCCTGTAGAGATAATCATTTTCCCTATTAAAAGTATCGTAGTTGAGAGTAAGGGTGTCAAAGTGTTCCGTACGCTCCTCATCTTCACCTACAATCTCAGAAGCCTGAATATAGAAGATCCTGTGCTTCTCATCCAGTCCCAGGATCTCTCTGGCTCTCTTTAGGAAGGTGTCCTCGATGGTAAAACTCATCACCACCTCCCTGACATTTTTATCCAGGTAGTTGGGCACAGATATCCTTACAACTGTGGAGTTGTCCACAGCTTCCTGATATACAGACTTAATCTGGTACTTTCTATCCGATAAGAACTCCAGATACTTATGTGAGTTCTTTACCGTGAGGGTTTCCAAGGCATCCTTTCGTCCGCTCTCCCCCAGGATCTCTCCCTTATAACCGATAAGGGTTATCACGGTATTTCTGTACATCTTGAAGTTCTGTTTATCCATCTGGGACTTTATCCTGGCCGCCAGGAGGCTGTAGTTCATCTCTCCACTGAGTTTAGCAGTGGTACTGCTAAAGTGGCCCCCGTTGGACATCTGATAGATATCATCCTCCAGGCTGTTTACATAGAAATCATAAAACCTGTCCAGGGTCTTTATCTTCTCCCTTGTCATCCTCTTGGTTTCCGAGTCCATATCCTTAAAGGTAATGAAGGTCAGTATCCCAGCTATCATTAGAGATGTAAGAATTATAGCTATATCATTATAGAAGATTATTTTTATCAACAATGAATCTCTTCTAAGCCTCATAATCTACTTCTCCTTTTTTGTGAGTCCTACCCTTGATCTTTTTACATCTATATCCTTTACCCTTACCTTGATTATATCTCCCACGGACAGAACCTCTGTAGGGTCCGTGATCCTCCTCTTGGACATCTCGGATATATGAAGGAGGGCATCGTTTTTAAGTCCTATATCTATAAAGGCGCCGAAGTTCACCACATTTCTCACTGTTCCCTCAAGCTCCATTCCAGGCTTCAGGTCGGAAAGTTTCAGGATATCCGATTTCAGCATAGGTTTATCCAGCTCATCTCTCGGGTCCCTTCTGTCCCTAATAAGGGCTTCGTAGACATCCTTGGTAGTAGCTTCCCCGTAGTTATTTTCCCTTGCAAACTTCTTATAGTCAAAGGCTGCCAGAGCCTTTCTTATCTCATCCAGCTTAGCCTCATACTCCTTAAGGGAGTAGCCTTTGCTTTCCAGGATCTCACTTGCTATCCCATAGGATTCAGGGTGGATTGTAGTGTTTTCCAGAGGATGTGCTCCCCCTGGGATAACTATAAATCCTGCCATCTGCTCATAGGCCTTTGCTCCTAGGCCCTTCACCTTGAGAAGCTCCTTTCTCGTCTTAAAGTTCCCGTTTTCCTTCCTGTACTCCACAATATTCTTGGCAATATTCTTCTTTATCCCCGATACGTGGGAGAGAAGAACGTAGGATGCAGTGTTGGCGTTTATTCCCACAGAGTTTACCACATCTTCTATTACCTCATCCAGGGAGGTGTCCAGCTTCTTCTGGTTTACATCATGCTGATACATCCCCACCCCTATGGATTTAGGATCTATCTTAACTAGCTCTGCCAGAGGGTCCTGTATCCTTCTGGCAATGGAGATAGCTCCCCTAGCGGTTACATCTAGAGAAGGGAACTCCTCCTTGGCAAGAGGAGAGGCAGAGTATACCGACGCTCCCGCCTCATTTACAATAAGGTAGTGTACCTTTCTGTTCAAGTTGGGTATTATCTTAGCTACAAAGCTCTCAGTCTCCCTGGAAGCTGTTCCGTTTCCAATGGCTATAAGATCTATCTTATATTTATCTACGAGGCTCTTTATTTTTTTTTCTGCTGCTTTCAGCTGCCCCTCATTGTGCATCCCCTCTACAAGGAACAGCACATCATCTGTCTGGAAGAATCCGTCCCTGTCTACTACCACTGTCTTACACCCTGTTCTGTAGGCAGGATCCAGTCCCAGTACATTCTTTCCCTCTAGAGGTGGCTGAAGAAGGAGGTTCTTCAGGTTCTTCTTAAATGCAAGAATAGCCTCTACCTCTGCCTTCTCAGTAAGAAGGTTTCTAACCTCCCTCTCAATGGAAGGAAGGATCAGCCTGTCCAGGGCATCCCCTATTATCTCCTGATATACCTCCTTTAACTTTGCATTGGGGTAGTCCTTTAGGATAATATTCTGTATCATTATTCTTGTTATATTATCCAGCTTTACAGAGACATTCAGGACCTTTTCCTTCTCCCCTCTGTTTACAGCAAGAACTCTATGGGAAGGCATTCTGGAAACCTCCTCGGTATGCTCGTAGTAGTCGCTGTAAACCTGCTTCTCATCCAGCTCCTTGGCTTTCTTTGTGGCTTTGACCTCAAGAATTCCCCTCTTGATCATATTATCACGTATCTTTTCTCTGTAGAGAGCTACTTCAGAGATCTCCTGAGCCAGGATCAGATAGGCTCCCTCTATGGCAGCTTCTACATCCACTACCTCATCGCTTACATACCCTTCGGCCTCTGTTCTGATTCCCCCAGGGGTACTCTTCTCCCCCTTGATATATTCAGCAAGGGGTTCTAACCCCTGCTCCTTGGCGATATCTGCCTTGGTCTTTCTCTTCTTCTTATATGGAAGATAGATATCCTCCACCTCCTGAAGTTTTACAGCCTTAGCTATACTCCCCTTCAGTTCAGGTGTAAGCTTCCCCTGTTCCTCTATTAACTTCAACACCTCTTCCTTCCTCTTCTCGAGGTTTCTAAGGTAGTTTATTCTGTCTGTGACATCTCTTATCTGAGTTTCATCCAGGTTTCCTGTCTGTTCCTTTCTGTATCTCGCTACAAAGGGTACTGTGGCCCCCTCATCTAAAAGTTTCATGGTATTCTCTACCTGGTTCTTTTTAAGATTAAGTTCCTTGGCTACTATGTCAAAAAAAGTATTCATACTCCCTCCCTAAACCTGGCCTCTTTAAGATATAAATATAGTTGGCCTCAAATGAGCCCAACTGGTTAAAATTTACTCTTATCATACAGTGTACATTCTACGCAAATCACACTGCATTATAGCACAATCCCGGGGCTTTGTCTAACGCCTCCCCTTATTTTACTAGTGTAATTTATTTTATTTTCATCCTTGACACAAACCAATGAATTGACTATACTTTTAGTATATTTATGATTCATTGTAATGCCTCAGCGAGCTGAAAGTGGTGAAAGTCAGCCTTTACTTTGAAGTTGTAGTAGCTGTACAGTTTATTTGTATCTAAAAAAAGATATATGTAGATAAAATTTTTGGTGTAGCAGTACATCATCTAAAGTAGTCTCCGTGTGTTGATTTCAGGTATTTAAATGATTGGATCAGCTTATCCTGAACCGGGGTAGGTGTCTAATTTTTTAAGTATCTGATTTTTTTATTTTCAGGACACTGTCTCCCATATCATAATTAATTATTTTATCGGAGGGTATCAATATGACTATTAAAAACATCCAAACAACTTTAAATTCTTCTGTATCTCTATTAAGCAGCCAGTTCAATCTTCCAGCAGACTATGCATTCCTTAAGAAGGTTCCCCTTATAAAGGATTTTGCCCAGCCAACACTGCAGTTTTCCAAGAAAAGAAAAAGATTTATCCAGGTAAAGGAATCTCCACTTTTAGGGGTATCTATCAATGAGAAACATTGGCTTTGCTATCCTGCCTACTGGAATAACAAGTTAACATATATCTATATCCACGAAAATCAGCTGAGCCAGGGACTTGCATTCTGCAACCTCTTTGAAAGGGCTCACATTGATGTTTCCCTGGCTACACCTGAGGTCATCTACCTCTTCGGAATGAGAGACTTCAACTCAGAGCTGCCAACCCTCTTCCACAGGGATACCCAGAATGATATAACCCTTATCTACTAGCCAAAATGGAAGTATCCCCAATAAACTTCTCCATCTGTAAGTTTATGTGGTACAATTATTTTATACATCAGAACCATTTAATAAGGTTTTTAAACTTAAAACCCATTGTAATAAAAGGAGATTTCCCATGAAAGCAGAATTTTTAATGAGCAGGCAGAGTGCCATAATAAACTTCACAGAAAAGTACTGTGACACAGCTGAAAAGCTTTTGGACAGCAATGCCTT
>CAYSGC010000125.1:0-8932 GCA_964430145.1 uncultured Fusobacteriaceae bacterium
ATTAGATCTTCTAGGAATAAAAACTGTAGACAGAATGTAACTATAAAAGAGCTGAGATTATCAGCTCTTTTTTTATGTTAAGGTAAGTATAGAATTATTAGATTAGTCCCATCATAAAAGTTCACTGTATAGGGTTAAAAGGGGTGGAGCGTCATGCTACTTTTTAATTGACTATATCCTCTGTGTGGGAGAAGTAGCTTCTCACTGTGTGGAGGTTATCTGAAAGGAGGTAGAGTTCATCCCCCTCCCTTATAAGGGTATTTCCCCTTGGGAGAAGGTTCTCTCCCTGACGATTTATGAGGATAAGAAGTATCTCCCTTGGAAGGTTCAGCTCATGGACCATCCTCCCTGTAAGAAGCCCTCCAGAGGAAACCCTTATCTTGACCACCCTCTCCTCCAGGTACTCCATCTTCTCGAGATCTCCCTCCTGGAAGGGGGATTCCTCGTGAGATTCCAAGCCCAGGTACCATGACATAAAGGGAAGGGTGACCCCCTGAAAGATCACGGAGATAACAACCACGAAGAATACCAGGTTGAAGATGAGCTCCGAATTTTCCACTCCCTCGATGAGGGGAAAGGTTGCAAAGATAATAGGTACAGCCCCCTTTAATCCTCCCCAGGAAATGAAGAGCTTCTCTCTGTTTTCAACCCTGCTCCCCATGAGGGTGAGGAAGACACTGAGGGGCCTTGCTAAGAAGATGAGGACTATGGAAACCAGAACACCTACCCTCCATATTCCCATAAGCTGCATCGGAAAGACCAGAAGCCCCAGCATAACAAACATTCCCACCTCTACAAACCACGAAAGGGAGGAGAAGAAACGGTTCATGTTTTTCCTGTACCTCAGGGGACTGTTCCCCAGGGAGAGACCCAGTACATAGATAGCCATAAATCCATTTCCTCCCACAAGGTTGGTAATGCCGTAGGTTGTAAGGAGAAACCCCACGATGATCAGCTGGTGAAGCTCCTGCATCTTCAGCTCAAACCTCTCCAGGACAAGAAGGGCAAGTCTGAAGATGAGGTAACCGCAGAGTATCCCCAGCCCCACCTGGGCAATAAGAAAGAGGACAGCTCTGGGAAAGCTAAACCGCCCCGAGGAGATAACCCCAAGGAGAAGTATTATAAGGACATTGGCCATGGGGTCGTTGGTACCAGACTCAAGCTTTAAGATGCCTCCCACCTTTTTTCTGATATTGAGCCCACTAAAGCCTATTATGGACATTACAGCAGATGCATCTGTAGAGGAAACTATGGCTCCAAAGAGAAGGGCCTGGAGAAACTCAAAGGGAGTAAAGAAGTATATGGGCACAGCTACAAAGAGGGTATTTAAGAACACCCCTATAACAGCCAGGGCTAACCCCTCCTTTTTTATATCCCTTATTTCGTCTATATTGGTATTAAAGGCTCCAGAGAAAAGGATGATACAGAGGGCCAGGCTTCCTATGAACTGGGCCAGGGGAGCGTTGTCAAAGGCGATTCCTCCGATCCCCTCTGAACCTGCAAGCATACCTACCCCCAGATATATGATGAGGGTGGGGATATTAAATTTTTTTGAAAGTTTAAGGGAAAAGATACTGGAAAGGATCAGCACTCCCA
This sequence comes from uncultured Fusobacteriaceae bacterium, assembly GCA_964430145.1. Lineage (GTDB taxonomy): Bacteria > Fusobacteriota > Fusobacteriia > Fusobacteriales > Fusobacteriaceae > Propionigenium. The sequence goes on from CAYSGC010000125.1 coordinate 1,597, forward strand.
GGATTATACATACTTTTTCTATAGTCATAGGACCTCCGTTTTTACTTAGTGTGTGAAGTGTAGTTAGATATTAAGTTATACCATAATCTCATAGTTTGAAACATTAATATATAGTTAATTACATTAAGTTTATATTAAGAGAGGGAGGGATTCCTTTTGCGGGATAGTACAGGGGAGAATTATTTTTTACAGGGCATTGCAGAAGCTCTTAAAATAAGTGTTGAAAAAAATCACGAAAAGAATTAGAATATCTACCTATCAACTATTATTTAGAGGTAAATAAGATGTCAAAGTTCAAAGTTTTAGGAGTTTTTTTAGCTCTGATCTACTCCTTCTTCTCCTACACGGTAACCCATAGAGATGATTATTCTGTAAGGGAAGGGGTTTTTGCAGAAAGTCAGATACGAAGGTTAGACAGGAAAAGCGAGGATGCCTTAATATCTGTCCTAAGGTCAACCTCGGAGCAACAGACCCTTGTAGAGGGACAGCCCTCCCTGGGGACACTTCCTCCACTGGGGGCAACACCTTTCAGGTTAAAGCCTGAAAGGTTAAGGATAAAGAGTGAAAAACAGCAAGTTTACAGGAGCCTGGCAATTGAAAGGTACCGGGTTCTCAGGAATTAAAGATCCTTCTTAAAAAAGATTAGATTGAAATTATTTTGAGGAGGAAGATATGAAGGATAGATCAAACTTTGAACTTTTAAATAGAGAAGATAGTAGAATGAAGGCTGAGGAAGAGGCAAGTGTGGAGAGGACATCCCTTGATGTAGAGGCTTCAGAGGGGGAGCTCCTGTGGACCTGCTCCCTTATACTTATAGCTTACGCGGGGATCGGAGTTATCCTTACAGGAAGACTTATTCTGGATACCCTGGCTTATTTTGGCTGGACCATATAATTGATAGATATAGAGCTGCAGATTATCTGCAGCTTTTTTGTTTGGAGAAAATGAAGATATAAAGAAGGAGTGGGCAGTGGGGAGGGAGTAAAATAACTATAAGAGACGGAAGTTTGAGATAGGGGGGATAGAGATGGGTGAGAGAAAGGAGAATTTAATGGAGAAAAGGATACCTTTTTCAGTTTGGAAGATAGAGGATAAGAAGCTTGCTATGGAGCTGTGGGGGGATTACAGGGTAGATGAGTGTGTAGGAGAGGAGATAAAGCTGTTGAGGGATGTATTGAAGAGAAGGAGCTGCGGTGAGGTCTACTACCCGTTTTTCCATACTGATACAAGGGTGCTTATAGGGGTCTGCGGAATGAGAGCCTATGATGAAAGCAGGGGGATCTATGAGGTGGACCTCTATGTAAGGGAGGAGTGGAGGAGCAGGCTCTATGAGATTACCAGGTATATGGTCAGGTATGCCATTGAGGGTAGCGGGGCTGGTATTCTTCTTGCAGGGCGTGAAAGTATAGATGTTTCCCAGAGTTTCTTAAACAAACTTGGATTTAAATATATTCAGTGTGGCTCCCTGAGGGGACGTAACCTAAGAGAGGTCTACTACCTCAAGGGAAGAATTTAAGGGTGTGAAGTGAAATTATTTAAAAAAATATAAAACTACACTACAAAAACACATAAAAAACACAAAGAGAGAGTATTATACACCTGTAGCAAGCAATAAACTCTCTCAAGTTTCATAGAAATATGAAACGCCCCAATTAAAAAGGTGAAGACGCCCTTCTTCACCTTTTTTAATTTTTTGCACTTATTCAAACTTTAAAAGATCATCGGCGGGCCTCAGAGTCAGGGTGGCCCCCTTTTTAGTTATAAACACAAGAGATCCCGGACCATAGTAGTGGAACTCCTCTACTGAATCCAGCAGAATGGAGACATAGTTTGTTTTGTTTGTGGTCAGGTAGAGGGAGCCTCCCCTTACCTCTACTCCGGTTATATATATAAGCCTTCTGATACTGAACTCAGAGGAGATCAAGGTGATTTCAACGGGAGTATCCAAGAACACCTCCTCTATCCTTTTAACAGCTTCATCTAAACTCTTCAATAAAACCACCCCCTAATTTAATTTTTTATTCAATAAAGAAATTTCCTCTTAAATAATTACATACCTTGCCAAGGTTCCCTTGAATCCCCCCATTTAATCTGTTAAAATCTAAGTGATTATAGAATACAGGGGGAAAGAGATGAAGGGGATAGAGGTAGTAATAGTCACAGGGATGAGCGGAGCGGGAAAAACTGTAGCCCTCAATGCATTGGAAGATATGGACTACTTTGTGGTTGATAATGTACCTTACCTTGTGGGAAGCAGGCTTCTCAAGTCTGTAAAGAAGAGGGAGCTGAATGAAAAAAAGCTAGCCCTGGGAATGGATATCAGAAGTTTTGAGGATATCAATGAGTTTGCCAAGGTTATAGAGAAGATGAAGGAGTATGAGGTAACCTATACAGTGATATTTTTGGACGCTGAAGACAATGTGATATTGAACAGGTACAACCTGAGCAGAAGAAAGCACCCTGTATCGGAAAAAACTCTTCTCAAGAGTATAGAGAAAGAGAGGGAGATCATAAGTGATATAAGGGGCCAGGCGGACCTTATAATAGATACATCCCATACAAAACCTGTAACCCTCAGAAGGCATATAGAGGAGGTAATATCCCTAGGGGAGGGGAAGGAGATAGTGGTTCACTTTCAGTCCTTTGGATTTAAGTATGGGAGCCCCAGCGACCTGGATATGATGTTTGATGTAAGGTGTCTGCCCAATCCCTACTATATAGAGGAGCTGAGACCTAAAACAGGTAATGACCAGGTGGTGAAGGACTATGTGATGAAACCTGAGGTTTCCAAGGAGTACTACGACAGGATGGTGGATATGCTGGAGTTTCTTATTCCAAATTTCATCCTTGAGGGGAAGAACCACCTCTCTATAGGAGTCGGGTGCAGCGGCGGGAAGCACAGATCGGTTACATTTATTAACTACCTCTTTGAAAGGTTCAGTAAAAATTCCAGGCTCAAGGTAATAAAGAGCCATAGAGAGGAAGAAAGGGGAAATTGGGATTAGCGGATTAAATATAAGTGAACTGAATATTCCCCTTGAACCAGGAGTGTATCTCATGAAAAAAGGGGATAAGATAATCTATATCGGCAAGGCCAAGAACCTGAGAAGGAGGGTTCACTCCTACTTTAACAGGGAGCACAGAGATGAAAAGACAAGGGAGCTTGTAAAAAATATAGAAGCTATAGAGACCATAGTGTGCAACACAGAGCTGGATGCACTGGTCCTGGAAAACAACCTTATAAAGAAACATACTCCCAAGTACAATATAGTTTTAAAGGATGAAAAGACCTATCCCTATATAAGGTTTTCCAGGGAGAAGTTTCCCAAGATAAGTGTTATAAGAACTACAAAGGCGCTGAATACAGATGGAGGATACTACTTTGGGCCCTATCCTGCAGGGGTATGGGAGCTGAAGAAAGCCCTTATAAAGATATTTAAGATAAGGGACTGTAACAGGGATATGGCAAAGACTTATGACAGGCCTTGTCTCAAGTATTTTATGGACCTCTGTCCGGGACCCTGTACCTATAAGAATATTGGAGAAAAGTACAGGGTGCAGGTGGAGAACGCCAAGAAACTCCTAAAGGGAAGGGGCGGAGAGGTAATTGAAGATATAAGGGAAAGGATGGCTGAAGCTTCGGAGGAGATGAGATTTGAGGAGGCGATTATCTACAGGAATCACCTGAAGGAGCTGGAGACAGCAGTAAAGAATCAGGTTACTGAGTACAGTAAGGCCATAGATGAGGATATATTTATATTCTCCCTTGAGGGGGGGAGGCTCTTTCTCTGTGTGTTAAATATAATAGAGGGGAAGGTACTGGGAAAGAACTCCTCTACCACAGACCTCCAGGGGAAGATCTATGAGGACCTCTTCCAGGAGATAGTTACCGACTACTACTCCAAGCACGGGATACCGGATAATATAACCTTTCCAGGGGAGTATGAGGAGGAGGGGGAGCTCATCTCCTCGTGGCTCAACCTGAAGAGAAGGGAAAGAAAGAGTGTGGAGGTACATTTTCCCAAGATAAAGAGCCGTAGGCTGGAGCTTCTCAATATGGCCCATCTCAACCTGGAAAAGGATATAAGGGACCACTACCTGAAGAAGAGCGTTCTTGAAAAGGGACTTATGCAGCTCTATGAGGTCCTTGAACTGAGAAGGGTTCCCAGAAGAATAGAGTGCTTCGATATCTCCAATATCCAGGGAAAGGATGCTGTGGGGTCCATGTCTGTGGCTATAGAGGGAAGGCTCTCTAAGAAAGAGTACAGGAAGTTTAAGATACAGACCAAGGATACTCCAGATGATTTTCATATGATGAGGGAGGTCATGACCAGAAGGTACTCCAAACTCAAGGAGCATGAGCTGCCGGATCTTATTCTTATAGACGGCGGTCTGGGGCAGCTGAGTTCTGTAGGAGAAATACTCAAAGGATTGAAAAAGGAAGTTTTTTTGGATATAATAAGTATTGCTAAAAGGGAGGAGGAGATCTTTAAGCTGGGTGAAAATGTGCCCTATATTTTTGCAGAAAATGACGAAAGCTTGAGGATCCTTCAGAGGCTGAGAGATGAAGCTCACAGGTTTGGAGTGACATATCACAGAACCCTTAGAAGCAAGAGGGTACTAAAGAGTGAACTTGACGATATACCTGGAGTGGGAAAGATACGGAAGGAAAAGTTGATAAAGAGATTCGGGTCGGTAAAAAAAATAAGGGAAGCTACCATAGAGGAGCTGGCAGAAGTTGTTCCTTTAAGTGTAGCTGAAGACGTGTATAGGGGGCTAAGGAAGAATGTCGAAGAAGAAGGTATTGGTAATAGATGATGAGATGAGCATAAGATTTCTCCTGCGAGAGGTGATAGAGGACATCGGGTACCACTGCTTAGAAGCAGAGAGTGCCATAGTAGGTTTGGATATGGTGAGTACCATGAAGCCGGATCTTATTATACTGGATATCCAGATGCCGCAGATGAACGGCTTAGAGGCGATACAAAAAATAAGAAAGATAGATGCTAATGTTCCAGTATTTATGCTGAGTGCTTTTAGCCATATGGAAAATGTAATTGATAACCTTGGAGTAAAGATTGAGGAGTTTATACCAAAACCCTTTGATATAGATTACTTGAGTGAAAGAATAGTAGAGGTTATATCTTAAGAGAAAGGGATGGATATGAAAAAAATACTTTTAATTGTAGCTATTACGGCAAGTTTAATGGGGTGTAAGAGCTTTATACCCAGGCAGGACCTCTATGAAAAGGTAGAGTTTAAGGATGAAAAGATAGTGGAGGGGAGAAACAATATAGATCTCTATGAGGTGGAGTTTCCAGAGGATTACTATGAAAGGATCGAGTTCTTCGAGGCCTTTGAGCTGGCAGGGAAGAAGATGCTCCTTGAAAATAAGAGCCTGAACCTCCTTGTATCCCAGGAGCTCTATGCTTCCCTGGAAAAGTTTAAAAGGGGAGAGTTCCTGGACGATGAGGAGCTCTACATAAAGACTGCTTCCGACCTGGATACCTTCCAGAGAGCAGAGATCGACAGTAGTATAGAGGTGGCAGTCACTGAAAGGGGAGGAAGTATCCAGTCCTACCTGAATAAGCAGGTGTATTTCTGGCTTACTGTAACCAACAGGGAGAGTGAGTTTGACGGAAATAAGATCTATACTGAGCTGGATAAGCAGAGACTCATGGAGGAAGTGAGAAATGAAAGGAAGGAGTTCTTCCAGGTGCTCAATGCCATGAGACTCAGCCTTGTGGTAAAGGTGGAGGACCCCTATTCAGATCACAGCAAGGGGCAGAGATACTGGGCCTCTAAGGAGATAGATCTCTTTAATCCAACAGGAATCTCTAGGGAGCTTCAGAGTATAGGGGAGCCTCTCTACCTTAAAAATCTGGATGAAAAGGATATAAGGGAGCTACTGGCAGTAAGGGGAGATTTTGCTACTCCTATCCTGATCCTTGAGAGCAGCAGGCTAAAGGGATATACAGTAAGTGACGGAAAATATGTATTCTACCACGGGGGAGACACCCTGAGAGGATATTATAAAGACTATGATTTAAGGGTAAGGATAGCAGAGACGACCCTTGAAAACCTTGTGGCCATAGAGGAGGGAATACTTTTAAAGGATGTTCTTGAAAGAACTCAAGTAAAAGCCCATGGAATAGAGGAAAAGAAAGAAGTTAAGAAGCAGAGAAGCTTAGATTGGGGGATTCAGTAATGCTATTTGTCTTAGTGACATTTACCTGGATTGTGATTTTAGGAGTAGTGGCAGGAAAGATACATCAGAGATATAACAATGAGATGCTGACTATGTTGAAAAGACTTAGGGATAAGGAGGAGTTTGAACAGGGCTCCGAGGAGGTACAGGAAGAGTATGAATCTACCTTGGACCAGATAAAAAAGCAGGACAGGGAGCTGGAAAACTCAATAGATGAGCTTAGGGAGTACAGAAAGGAACTGGATATAACCTATGACACCCTCATAAAAAAATCCACCCAGCTTGAGTACAGTAACCAGATCCTGGAAAAGAGAGTAGCCAACCTCTCCAACCTCAACGCAGTAGCCAGAACAGTTCTCTCAATAATAGAGCTGGAAAGAATAATAGATATAATACTGGATGCTTACTTTGTACTTACCGGTGCTAAGAAGATATCCCTCTACCTCTGGGAGGAGGGGGAGCTGGTAAACAAGAAGACCAAGGGTAATATAATGTTTAAGGGAAACCTTAGCTATCCGAAGGAAACCCTTGAGAAGTTTAGCAGAGAGGACTACAGAAACATCTATGAGGACCTTTCCAAAGGATTTAAGGTAGAGGCAGAGGAGACGGTAATAATCTCCGATCTGAATGTTAAGGGGAAGGAACTGGGGGTAATCTATATCATTGAAGACAAGGAAAAGCTTGTGGACAGCGATGAGGAAACTATCTCTGCTCTGGCTATTCAGGTGGCCAGTGCCATAAACAATGCCCAGATCTATGCTGAGCTCCTTGTAAAGGAAAGACTCTCTCAGGAGCTGGAAGTAGCATCAAGGATCCAGAAGAGGATCCTTCCAAAGGAGATAAATAAGGTATTTGGTCTTGAAATAGCCAACTACTTTGAACCGGCCAAGGAGGTGGGAGGAGACTACTACGACTACTGTGTCAGGGATGACAATAGGGTATCCGTTACAATAGCAGATGTCAGCGGTAAGGGTGTACCGGCAGCCTTCCTGATGGCCCTTATAAGGTCGGTACTTAAAACTCTGAATATAAAGGATATCTATCCATCGGAGATGCTTACAGACCTGAATGACATTATCTATCCAGATATAACTGAGGATATGTTTGTAACCCTCTTCCACAGTAAGT
>CAYSGC010000126.1:0-8745 GCA_964430145.1 uncultured Fusobacteriaceae bacterium
TGAACATCTCCGCCAAATAAAAATTGATAGAGTTATTGGCAATGGAACAAAAATAACTCTGTTTTTATAAACTGATATATAATATGTTAAATTAACCTCACTTAAAGAGAGTTTTCCTGTAATCTACAGGGAAATAAACACCTAAATAAGGGCTGTATAAACCCTACATAGGCTTTATATATCCCTATCATTAAAGTAATCTTTAGATCGGTTTTTATAAACTATTTATCAATAGGTAGAGCTGGGCTATCAGAGTGATTTTAAGAATTTAAAGGTACAAACACAGAGGCGCCCCTTTTACCGGCCCTTACAATGGAAATTAAGAGGCATTATAATATCCTTTTAAAATAAAATCCTTCTCATACAATAAAATATACAGCGTTAATAAAAGAGAGCCCCCTTCAGGGCTCTCTTTCCAGAAAAAAATTATAGTAACACTTAAAGCAGCCTATTTGATCTCGATATCAATGACCTCATCCTTGCTAACTTTAGATTTCAGCTTAGGTACTGAGATGGTTAGAATTCCATTGCTGTATGCACTTGTAATTTTATAGATGTCTACATCTTCAGGAAGGTTTATGCTTCGGCTAAAGGATCTGCTCTGGAACTCTCTTCTGTGATAATTTTTCTCCTCATATACCTTCCTGTCATTTTGCTCATAGGAGATTGTAAGAATATTTTTTTGCCTTTGTATCTTGATATTATCCTTTTCAATTCCAGGAGTAGAAACTTCCACAGAATATCCATCTTCACTTTCAGATATATTAATAGGTGGAGTTATCCTTTTGTGGAAAAAGCTGTCTGTTAAAAAATCATCTTCAAAGAAATCTCTAAAGAAATTAGGATTAAAAATTTCATGTCTTTTAATTAGATTTGCCATATCGACCACTCCTTTTTAATTAAAAATAGTGATAACAGGTTCGGTATCTCTAAAAGCTGAAACTTTAACTAACTAAACTTATCAAACTTTATATTTAAAAACATACTATCCTTCATAAGCTTTCTACATCATTCCGGGCATTCCCATTGGCGCCATCTCGTTACTGCTGCTTTTCTCCTTCCTTTCAGCAACGACAACTTCTGTCGTCAGGATTAAAGCTGAGATGGATGCTGCATTTTGAATTGCTGATCTTGTAACCTTTGCCGGATCGATTATCCCCTCTTCAATCATATCAACATAGGTTTCATTAGCTGCATTGAATCCATACCCTTCTGGGAGCATCTTAATCTTCTCCACTGCCACTCCTCCATTTAAACCTGCATTTTCGGCAATCTGCTTCAGGGGAGTATGAAGAGCTTTTTTAAGTATTTCAACTCCAATACCCTCCTCCCCTTCTAGGGTAAACTCCTCCATATCTGAGGCTATCTCAACTAATATTGTTCCTCCGCCGGGCACTATACCCTCTTCCACTGCAGCTCTTGTGGCATTTAAGGCATCTTCAATCCTCAGCTTCTTTTCCTTCATCTCAGTCTCTGTAGCAGCTCCTACCTTTATTATAGCCACTCCACCAGCAAGTTTAGCCAGCCTCTCCTGAAGTTTTTCCCTGTCATAATCTGAGTTACACTCCTCCATCCTCTTTTTAATCTGGGCAACTCTTTCATCTATCCTCTGCTGAGTTCCTGCACCGTCAACAATAACACTGCTGTCCTTGCTTACCTTAACTTTTTTAGCCTGCCCCAGACTATGGAGAGTGGTCTCCTCTAACTTCATTCCCTTCTCCTCAGAAACTACCTCTCCTCCTGTGAGTACGGCAATATCTTCCAGTATCTCCTTCCTTCTGTCCCCAAAGGCAGGAGCCTTAACAGCTACTACATTTAAAGTCCCCCTTAACCTGTTTACCACAAGGGTTGTAAGGGCTTCTCCCTCTATATCATCTGCTATTATGAGAAGAGGTCTGGAAGATTTCATAGTTTCCTCTAAGACAGGTAATATATCTTTCATGTTGCTTATTTTCTTGTCGGTGATAAGGATATAAGGATTTTCAAGGTTTGCCTCCATCCTTTCCATATCAGTTGACATATAGGGAGAGACATATCCCTTATCAAACTGCATCCCTTCAACAACTTCCAGGCTTGTATCCAGTGACTTTGCCTCCTCAACGGTAATTACACCTGTTTCTCCCACTTTATCCATTGCCTGGGCAATTAACTTTCCTATCTCCTCATCTGCCGCTGAGATCGAGGCCACCTGCTCTATCTCCTCATTCCCTTCAATCTTTTTTGCTCTGGCTTTAAGATGCCTCACAGCCTCCCTGGAAGCCTTCTCTATACCCCTCTTAATAAACATTGGATTAGCACCGGAGCTGACCATCTTCAGGCCTTCCTTTACAATTGCCTGAGCCAGAACTGTGGCAGTTGTTGTACCATCCCCGGCCACATCATTGGCCTTGGTAGCCACCTCTTTTATCAGCTGGGCCCCCATATTTTCAAACTGATCATCCAATTCAATCTCTTTAGCTATTGAAACACCGTCATTTGTTATAAGGGGAGCACCGAATGATTTTTCAAGAACAACATTTCTTCCCCTTGGTCCCAAGGTTACCTTTACAGCATTTGCAAGGGTATCCACGCCTCTTTCTAATTTTTTTCTAGCGTCCTCATTAAATTTTAATATCTTAGCCATTATCTTCCTCCTCAAATTATTCTGCTACAGCCAAAACATCTTCAATTTCAAGAATTAAATACTTTTCTCCATAATCAACCACCTCTGTTCCTGAGAACTTCTTATAGATGATTTTTTCACCCAGCTTTACTTCATCGACGCCTCCCAGGGCCACTATCTCTCCCATATTTGGAATTGTCTTGTTTTCCGAGCCTGGCAATATAATCCCACTAGAAGTTTTCTCTTCCATTTTCAAAGGCTTTACCAGGAGTCTTTTCCCTATTGGTTTGATGTTCATATAAAACCTCCTCAAATTTTATTGGCACTCAACTTGTATGAGTGCTGACAATTATTTAATACACCTTTTTTTGAAAAAAGTCAAGTTTTTTTTCGAAGTTTTTTTAAAAAAATAATTCTGACATCTTGCCCCTTTTTCTTCCCTGCTTCCCCCTAATATAGTTGCCGTTAAGAGTTGCTGACAAAAAAGATTTCTCTTCCTCCCGGGATTAAACCTTAATCTTACCCTTACCCTTAGAAGAGTCCTTCCTCCATTAATTATTATATTGACATGAGAGGGCACTACCTTGGTGATATGTTCAGAGTTTTTATATTATTTCATCCCTTTTGGTGCAAGACCTTCCTTTACAGGGCTGAATATAAAAAGCTCTGTAGGATTTAATTTAAAAAAGTTGTATAAAAGTTTGTAGGCTTAATCGTCATAAATCATAAAAAAACTATCATTAAGAGTAGCTGCTGTTCCCATAGTCACACTCAGGAACAATACAGAATCAAAAGGAGAGAGGAGGTCGATAAAAAGTGACATACAGACTGATAAGCGAGGAAGATTTGGAAAAACTGGGCCTGGAGCCGGATAACTACATAGAACCCATATGGTATTTTACCGAAGAGAAGGCACTGAAGATATATACCAATTCTATTTCCAGGGAGCTCACTCAAGAGGAAGTGGAAGACTTCACCGATTACCTGAAAGCCTTCATAAAGGTAAGCCCGGAGGAATTAATGGTTTTGGATGATTATATGGCTGCCCTCATAGAAAAGATCAAGGAGATGTATAAAGACAAGTAGTATCAGTTAAGGGGAGATCATCAATGAATTTTACCGGGTATATTCTTGAGCAGGAGGTAAAAATTATTGATATGTGGTGCAGTATTTTAAAATTGCTCCTCCTGAAGTATTCCAGGCAGGAGTGGTTTTAGAATATAGCTTTTTTGAACCTGGAGAAAGAGACATTTCCAGAGGAAAGTATATTCAGGAAGAGCATATCTTTTGTTGCGGGGATGAAACTATAGAAAATTCCTCTGGAGGTGAAAAAATAAAGGGAAAGTTTTTAAACCTGAAGTGTCCAACTTATTGTAATCTTTTGAAGTGCGAGGTGAGTCCATGTATCGACTGAATCAAAAAGAAACTCCTATTTTCAGTGTGTTGAAGGATGTGTATGTAGCAAGAAATGTTATCCCCTTTCATGTGCCGGGGCACAAACAGGGGGCTGGCATAGAAAAGAATTTTTATGAATTTATGGGAGCAAATCCATTTAAGATAGACGTTACCATCTTCGAGATGGTAGACGGTCTGCACAACCCCAAAACCCATATAAAGAGAGCTTTGGAACTGGCTGCAGATGCCTATGGGGCAAAAGAAAGTTTTTTTTGCATCAACGGGACATCGGGAGGGATCCAGGCCATGATAATGTCTGTGGTAAAGGCAGGAGACAAGATACTTGTTCCCAGAAATACACATAAATCGGTAAATGCAAGCATCATTCTCAGCGGAGCTCAGCCTGTGTACATGGAACCAGAGATAGATATCGACAACGGAATAGCCCACGGGATAGCTCCGGAAACTGTTGAGAAAACTCTGGGGGAAAGTCCAGATGCCTCAGCGGTGCTTATAATAAACCCCACCTATTATGGCGTGGCAACGGATCTGCGCAAGATAGTAAAGATAGTCCATGAATATGATATCCCCCTTCTTGTAGACGAGGCCCACGGACCTCACTTGAAATTCTCAGAGGAGCTCCCTCTTTCAGCTATGGAAGCCGGAGCAGATGCCTGTGCCCAGAGCACCCATAAGATAATAGGTGCCATGACCCAGGGGTCTATCCTTCATATACAGGGGGACAGGATCAGCGGCAACAGGGTAAGACAGGTACTGAGCCTTCTACAAACCACATCCCCCTCATATATACTGCTGGCTTCCCTGGACTGCGCCAGAAAGCAGATAGCCCTGGAGGGAAGGGAGCTCATTAAAAAATCAATCGAAAGAGCAAACCGCCTGAGGGAAGAGATAAATAAAATTAGCGGCTTCAGATCTTTTGGAAGAGAAGTCCTTGACGGAAGGGGCAGATACTCCTTCGATCCCACTAAGGTGACCATAAGTGCACGGGAGCTTGGCTATACGGGATATCAGTTGGAAAGGATCCTGGTGGATAAATACAATATACAGCCTGAACTTTCAGATTTTTATAACGTACTTTTAGTTACCACCTATGCCGATACAGATAAGAGTATCGCCAGTGTTCTCTCTGCCTTAAAAAGCATCTCAGCTGAAATGGAGCACCAGGAAAACATCCCAAATTTTAAGGATATACCAAAGATTCCAGAGATGGTGCAGATTCCCCGGGAATCTTTTTTCAGTAAGAAAACAAGAAAGTATCTGAAGGATGCCATAGGCAATATAAGCGGGGAGTTTATAATGGCATACCCTCCGGGGATACCCATAATCTGCCCCGGTGAGAGAATCTCTGAGGAGATAATCGATTATGTAGAGGACTTAAAGAATGCCGGGCTAAGTGTACAGGGGCTAGAGGACTCCAATCTTGAAAGTATAAATATCATTGAAGAGGAAAATGCAGTTTATATCCATGTAGAAAAGATGGAGAACTTTGTCCTGGGAGTTCCCTTCAACTTGGGAGCAGCTGTAACAGGTCCGGACTTTGCCATAGATTACCTCTTCGGGGAATATCCTGAACTTAAGAATACCATAGAGGTTATCAATCCTGTACACGAAGAGGAGGACCTCTTTGACATTAAGCGAAAGTTTATAAATTCAGTAGCTGCTACCGGGAAGGTCCTCTCTCAGAGGGTGAGAGAGCTTGTTTCAGATGGATACAGACCTATTGTGGTGGGGGGAGACCACTCTGTATCCCTGGGAAGTGTTTCTGGAGTACTTGCTGAAAAGGATGCCGGGGTAATCTGGATAGATGCCCACGGAGATCTCAACACCTCGGAAACAAGTCCCAGCGGAAATATCCACGGGATGGTTCTTGCAGCTCTTATGGGACATGGAGATGCAAAGCTTACCCACATAAATAAGGGAAAATTCCTGAATCCGGAAAAGGTTCTGATCTTTGGTGCCAGGGATCTGGATCCTGGAGAAGTGAAGTTTATAGAAGATAACAACATCAATGTGATTACCTGCCGGGAGATCCGGGAGATGGGTTTAGAGGCCTCCATAGAAAAAGCAAGGGAGATGTTACAGGTGGAGGAACTGCATATAAGTTTTGACCTCGATTCCGTAGATCCCCAACATTCTCCAGGAGTGAGTGTTCCTGTAGAGGGGGGCTTTAATAAGGAGGAAATACTGGAGATTTTTTCTGCTCTCTTTGAATCCTATAATATAACTTCCATAGACATAGTAGAACTTAATCCTCTTACAGATAATAACGGGAAAAGTGTGGACTTTGTAAAGGAACTCATAGACTTTTTAAATGGAATATAAAAGCAATAAGCTGATATTTGCTCCTTTAAAAGTATCGGTAAATATATAGCTTTTGGAAAGACTGTATCTGTAAGGATTATTAAAGTAGGAGGAGAAGTATGAAAAACTACAGGGAACGGTTTAAGAGGATTGAGGCACTTTATGACAATTACACTCAGGAGACCTTTTATGAACAACTTGACGGCGGAATATTAGACGATCAGTTTGAATACATATTTAGAGAGAGCTCATGGCTAGAGAAGCTTAAAAACCTGGCAGAAAACAAGGGTCAAATTGAGCTGCTGTTAGACATGCTCTCAGATCTTAAGGAAAGGATAATAGAATTTTACATCAATTATTTCAAGCACAATAGATATGTCGGAGGAAAGCCTAAAGATTATAATCCAGATATAATAATAGGGCTGGGCTGCAACAATTCATTGGGGCTCCTTGACGAAAGAATAGAAAGGATAAGGGAGATAGCAGAGGTATATTCCCATGCAAAGGTACTTCTGTCTGGCGGAGGATTTGAACTGGAGGGAAGTGAAGCTAGTATAATGGCCAGAAAACTTGTGGATGATTACTTATTTGATGGCGAGAGACTCATCCTGGAGGAAGATTCCATGGATACACTGGGAAATGCTCTATTTTCAAAGCTTCTTCTCAGGAACAGGAATGAATTGGAAGATATAAAAAATATACTAGTTGTCACATCCCCCTTTCATGCAGTAAGGTCCAGGGCCCTATTTCGCAATATATTTGGGCAGGATTACAGAATATTGGTGACCGGACATCCCTATCACCTTACACAGGAGAACTTCAGCGGATATTGTGATTTGGGTATGAACGAAGGTCACCGAAAACTCATAGAGAACCTTGGAGAAAAATGTGATATAGAAAATATAAGAAGGACTATTGCAGAACACGAGATAAGAGCCCTTTACCGTTCCAATAAATTTTTTACAAATCTAGGGGATAATATAGGGGATGAGACCTCTATATTCTACGAACTTTTTCTTTATGACAGCATATACAGCAACAGGTATGACATACTCAGAAAATACAGGCATGTCCTTGAAAAAATTCTTACTTTAGAAGAGGATTAGCAGAGATTAAAAACCGGGCTTTTATGGAAAACTTTTATTTGAAAAATTCAGTTTAACGTTTCATAAATTTTGAAATATATTTAGCTGACTTGGGAGTATTCCACGGAGGAGGGAAGATGCTGGATTTATTTTTTATGTTGTTTGGATTTATTCCGCTGATCTGCGGAGCAAATTTTCTTGTGGATGGCTCTTCATCTTTGGCTAACAAATTTAATATCCCTAATATAGTAATCGGTCTTACAATAGTGGCCTTCGGCACATCTTCCCCTGAATTAATTGTAAACATATTCAGCTCCATAAACCAAAGCCCCGATATAACCATCGGTAATGTTATAGGAAGTAACATATTTAACATCGCATTCATACTTGGTATAACTTCTATAATAAGGGGAATCAATGTAAAAACAAACACTACATGGAAAGAGATTCCCCTTACTTTTTTATCTACCATCTTAGCCATGGTTATGATGAACGACATAGCCATTGATAGAAAGAGGATCTCGGAACTATCCAGGATAGACGGAATTGTGCTGCTTTTATTTTTTATTATATTTTTATCCTATATATTTTCTATTATGAAATCGGGGGAGTTTGAGGAGAAAATAGATGTAAAAAAATATTCAGCCCGGAAATCCATTACCTTCATAATATTTGGCTTGGTTATGCTGATCATAGGCGGAAGAATCATAGTTCTATTTGGTATTAACTTTGCGAGATATCTGGGAATTTCTGAAAGAATAATCGGCCTTACAGTGATAGCACTGGGCACTTCCCTTCCAGAACTCACAACATCTATTTCAGCATCTCTTAAAAATAACGTCGATATAGCTATTGGAAATGTCGCCGGCTCCAATATCTTTAATATACTTTTCATACTTGGCTTGTCTGCTGTCATTTATCCAATCCCCCTAAGGGAAGGGGTAAATTCAGATATACTTTTTAGTTTGTTTCTAAGCTTTATCCTTTTTTTATTTGTATTTACGGGAAGGGGGAGGAAGATTGAAAGGTGGGAGGGTGTTGTTCTAATTACTAGCTACATTGTATACCTGATACACCTGATAGCCTGATAATTGTATTTAGTTTTGCTACATACAATTAGGTTTTGATTACACAGTCAGTTATCTGTATCTACATCTATTTATAGACACCTCACAGGAAAACCATTAGCCTGAAGGTATATTTTTTATATAGGAGAATGACGCTTTATGGAGGGAGTTATTATGAGCTTAATTTTTTTTATACAACCTTTGATTGCAATCTTACTCTCATTCATGGTTTTGTTTTTAACCCATTATTATTTTAAAAAATCAAACCATGATA
>CAYSGC010000127.1:0-8636 GCA_964430145.1 uncultured Fusobacteriaceae bacterium
TTGTATACAGATATCTTTGTCGATGTAGATCCCGGGTTTATTGCCAGTACCTTGTATCCTTCCATTAATTATTCCTCCTAAAATTTATAGTTTGTCTGCTGTAAGGCTTCCTAATATTATAGAGTTAAGCTTAGCTTCCTCATTGTCTGCTCTGGATGTAAGGATGATAGGCTTTTTTGCTCCCACTATTATCCCTGCGTTCTTAGACTTTGCGAAGAAGGCCATGGATTTATACAGAACATTTCCAGCTTCGATATCTCCCGTCATAAGGATATCAGCTCTTCCTGCTACAGGGTGATCCATTCCCTTGTGCTTTGCAGCCTCCTCGGAGATGGCATTATCAAGGGCAAATGGTCCTCCGACTAAGCAGTCCTTTAGCTCTCCGTTCCTATTCATATCCTCTAGAGCCTTGGCGTCCACTGTATCCGGCATCTTCTCATTTACCTTTTCCTTGGCACACAGACAGGCTACCTTTGGAACCTCTACCTCTAGAGACCTTGCAACCTTCACTGCATTTTCTATTATCTTCTTCTTGGCGTCAAGGTTTGGTGCTATATTCATGGCTGCATCTGTCACATAGAAGAGTCTGTCCCATCCCTCTATCTCAAATACCGCCACGTGGGAGAGGATGCTGTCCCCTCTAAGACCGATCTCCTTATCCAGAACTGCCTTCAAGACTATAGAGGTGTCCACAAGCCCCTTCATAAGCATGTGAGCCTCTCCGCTGGATACCAGCCTTACTGCTTCTCTGGCTGCTTCCACGAGGTCCTTCTTGTCCACTACCCTGTAGTGACTTAGGTTAACACTGTTCTCCGCTGCTATCTCCCTTATCTTCTCCTCATCTCCCACAAGGATAGCGTCCACTATCCCGGCTTCCCTTGCTTTGTCCACAGCAAGTAAAACATCTTTGTCTTGGGCGCAGGCTACAGAAACTGTTTTCCTTCCCTTTGATCTGGCAAGTTCCAGAGCTTGTTCAAAATTTTTCATAGTCCCTTTCTCCTCCTCATATAACGCAAACTAAGAGGCTCAGGTGAGCCCCTTAGATTAATTACAATATTTCAACCTATCTCTTAATGTGGCTGCTCTTTACATTTTTCATCATTTCGATTCTCTTTTCTGCAAACAGGTCAGCAGCTTTTCCAGTAGGAATGTTGTTGTTCTTAGCTAGCTTGTAGATCTCAAGAAGTCTGTCATAGATCTTCTCAGAGTCAGCTAATGCCTTCTCACAGTTGTATCCGTGGATCTCGTGGTACACGTTGATTAGTCCAGCTGCGTTGATTACGTAGTCTGGAGCGTAAAGGATTCCCTTCTCAGTGATAGCCTGTCCAGCTGCTTCGTCTCTAAGAACGTTGTTAGCTGTTCCTGCGATAGCCTTGCACTTGAACTGAGGGATAGTGTCCTCATTTACAGTAGCTCCAAGAGCACAAGGGCAGTATACATCTACATCTAGTCCGTAGATATCCTCAGGTGCTACAAACTCAACCTCTGGATGCTCTCTCTTCATTCTCTCGATGTGCTCCTCGTTGATCTCAGTGAAGTAGATCTTCTTAGCTTTTTCCTTAGCGTAAGTATCTGTTAGGAAGTCATATCCTAGAAGGTACTTGATTAGGAAGTAACCAGTCTGTCCAGCACCCTGTACAGCAAATGTTCTGTCTGTAACTGAATCTGTACCAAATGCTTCCTTAAGAGTTGCCTTAAGTCCTGCAAATGCTCCCCATGCAGTTACTGGTGAAGGGTTTCCACTCTTACCAGGTAGTCCTGTAACGTAGTCTGTTTCCTCTGCTACATATATCATATCTGAAGTAGATGTGTTTACATCCTCAGCAGTGATGTATCTTCCGTTTAAGCTCTGTACATATCTTCCAAGAGCTCTGAAGTATCCCTCTACTCTTAACTTGTCACCTTTGATCTCCTTAGCGTCACCGATTAGTACAGTCTTTCCTCCCCCAAGGTTTAGTCCTGCACACGCTGCCTTATATGTCATACCTCTACCAAGTCTAAGTACATCTTCTGCAGCTTCCTCTTCATTTGCGTAGTTCCAAAGTCTAGTTCCACCAAGTGCTGGTCCTAGAGTAGTGTCGTGGATACAAGTGATTCCCTTTAATCCTGTAGCCTTGTCGTGGAAGTATACTAACTGCTCATAATCATATTTTTCCATGTAATCAAACTTGTTCATTTTATAGCCCCCTTGAATTTTTTTGATTTCGAAACTCTAACTTTAAGTTCTTAATCAGAATATAATGCATTTTTTTTATAAAATCAAATTTTTTATTTTTGATTCAAATATAAAAATCATTCGTTCCCTCTATAGTTTTTGTTTTTATAGGATTAACTTCAGTGGTTCTCAAGAAAATTACTTTTTTCCCATACTAACATAAGAGTACTTTATCTTGGTCAGTACTAAAAAATAGGTATAAAAATATGCAGGGAGGGTAAAACCATTCCTGCATAGATCCTTTAAGATTATTTTTAGTATTTTTGTATCTCCACACCTTTTTTATATATTACCTTTTCCACAACCCTCCCCTCTTCATCGTAGTAGACAGCTTCACCGTCCTGGACACCTTCCCTATAGGGAATCTTACCTCTCAGCTGTCCGCCCCGGAAATAGATGTAGGCTATCCCCTCTATGATACCCTCAACAAAGTTTACCCTTTCACTGATGCTTCCGTTGGGATAGTAAGCAATAGCTTCACCGTCCTGCTTCCCCCCCCTGAAGAGAGCTTCGCTGGACTTCACACCGCTTTCATAGTAGGTTGTCAGGATCCCCTCTATACGCCCTTCCTTAAAGAAGGACTTCTCACTTATCTCGCCATTCTCATAGTAGAAGAGAGCCTCCCCCTCTATTAGGCCGTCTATATATCTGGTTTTTGATTTTACCCTTCCGTTTTCATGGTAGAATACAGCCTCCCCGTTGAGAATCCCCTCCTCGTAGGAAACTATCCCTGCTATACTTCCGTCTACATAGTAAGCTGTATTCAGTCCCTCTATTAGGCCGTCCTTAAAGGTTGCCTCCTCCCTTATCTGACCTCCCACATAGTAGAAGGTGGAGTCCCCGTTTAGCACATTGTTTTTAAATGAGAGCTTTCCCACTATATTGTCGTTTCTGTCCTTTACAACCCTTCTGCCCACCTCCTCGTCGTTGTGGTAGGTTATGGTTATAGTGGTCCCATTGGGATTGTACACATAGGATGTTCCCTCCCTCTCTCCCCCTCTGAAGGTAACTACCTCCTTGAGGCTTCCGTCGGGATAGTAGAGCTCGGATCTTCCGTCCAGCACTCCCCTCTGATACCTCTCCCTCTTGTATATCTGCTCCTCCTTATAGACCAGCCCCGACTCCATGGAGTAGAGTGCGTCTAAAAGGGAGTTGCTGTTGTATTTATAGAGGACCTCTCCGCTGAAGGGGGTATCCTTCTCATATACCACTCCCTCCACAAGCTCCACCATGGTGTCCTCAACTATATTTTTACACAGTACAGATATGGAAACAGTTACTGTCATAATCAGCACAACCAACTTTTTCATGAAATTCACCTCACATTAAACTACTCACTAATATATTCTTTTCCACCCTGAGATATATTCCTCTATTAAAGTTTTTTTATCTCCATATGACCAGCACTTCCACTTTAATTTCATCTCTCCTCCCCTTCTCCCTCTGAAGCTCATTTTCGACAAAAGTACTATATATGATAAAAAAATACTAAAAAAAGATGAACAAAATATATTTTTTATATCAAAAAATCTTTTATCATTGACAACGTATATTTCTATATAGTATCATCTTTGTATGAGATGGAAAAAATAACTGTTTATATAAAAGGGGGAATGTTATGAAAAAGATGAAGCTAACTACTAAAATATTCATAGGACTTGTCTTGGGAGCTATTGTTGGAGCAGTTCTCTATCCTATGAGGGATGTAGCTTTTGTGGACAAATTTATTATCGGTTTTGTATTTGAACTGCTGGGTACTGCTTTTATGAGGTCTATCAGAATGATGGTAGTTCCTCTGGTATTCTTCTCACTTACACTTGGAGCTTCAAGTGCTGGAGATATTAAAAAACTTGGAAGGATAGGGTCTAAAACTCTCTTCTTCTACCTTGTAACAACTGCACTGGCAATTTCAATTGCTATAGGACTGGCAAACATCATTAATCCTGGAAAGGGATTCTCACTGGAGATGATGGAGGGGATTACCTACAGCGCAAAGGAATCTATTCCATTTGTACAGGTTCTTCTTAATATGATCCCTACAAACCCGGTTTCAGCACTGGCCAATGGAAATATGCTCCAGATCATTGTATTTGCAATACTGTGTGGTAGTGCTCTTACTCTTATGGGAGACAAGGCATCCAACCTTAAAGAGGTTGTATCCCAGGCTAACGATATGGTTCTTAAGGTAGTTGAGATGATCATGCATATCGCTCCATTTGGTGTATTCGGCCTTATCGGTAAGACCTTTTCTACCCTTGGATATGACGCTATAAAACCTCTCATGGTTTACTTTGTGACAGTACTCCTTGCCCTTTTGGTTCACGCACTGGTTACCTACCAGGGATTCCTAGTACTCTTTACCAAGATGAATCCTATAACCTTCTTTAAGAAGATGGTTCCGGCTCTCTCAGTTGCATTCTCTACCTCAAGTAGTGCCGCTACCCTTCCAGTTACAATGGAGTGTGTAGAGGAGGGATTCGGGGTTAAAAATGAGATCTCATCATTTACTCTGCCTCTTGGAGTTACTATAAACATGGACGGTACTGCTATCATGCAGGGAGTTGCCACAGTATTTATCGCACAGATCTACGGTGTACAGCTGGGAATTACTGAGTATCTGATGGTTATAGTTACAGCTACAGTAGCTTCCATCGGTACAGCAGGAGTACCTGGAGTGGGACTCATCATGCTTTCCATGGTACTTACTCAGGTAGGACTTCCAGTTGAGGGAATCGGTCTTATTATGGGAGTAGACAGACTTCTGGATATGTCCAGAACAGCAATTAATATTTGCGGAGACGCCGCTTGTACTCTTATCGTTGCAACCTCTGAGGATGGCTTTGAAAGCGTTGAGGAGCCTGCATCAGTTAGAGTGGATAAGGCATAATTCAAACCTCATAAAAAAGGGTATCCCTTCGTACAGGATACCCTTTTTTAATGTCTATTTTTGCCACGATTCTATTACCGATTACTTGTTATAGTGTAAAAGTAACGATATTAAGTTTTTATAAAAATATCCAATTCCATTTAGGCTCTATTAAAAGTAAGTTCATTTCTTGTCTTGATACAAGAAACGAACCAAAGAAGATCAAGACTTCCGGCAATTGTCTTATGAAGGAGATACAGAGTTCCCGTTCCTTTTCATAGACTCTGGATAGAACCTATTCTGTTTGACGAAACGATGTAACCTCTTCTGTGAAGCCTAACGACTGCCTGCAGTCGGCCCCTTCAACCCTTATGCTAGAAAGACATCCGAAGTAGTCAATTTTTCTTTATGCACCAAAGATCAACCAGGTCGGCTGACAGATTAAGTTATCAGGACGTTTTACATTATTTTTTCTCTTAACAATAAAAAAAGCTGGTGCAGACCAGCTTTTTTCCATTAGAAGCAAGGGGGATTTATTGCAAATATTATCTTTGCTCCCTCCTCTCCCTCATTCCTCCACTTATGCTTCATATAGGAATTTATTCTGGCACTGTCACCCTTAAAGAGAGTGAACTCCTCCCCCTCAAGATAGAGCTTTACACTCCCCTCTAGTACATATGCCACTTCCTCTCCCCTGTGCTCCCTTCTCTTCCCCGAAGACTCGGTCCCCGGCTGAAGGCTCAGTATCATAAACTCAATATCCCCTGAAAGGTCTGGTGTAAGAAGTTCATAGGAGGTTCCCTCCCCCTTGGTGAAGGACATGGATCTCCTCTCATCCCTTCTCACTATAAAGCTGTCCCTTGGAGCCTCCTCCTTGAAGAATAGAAAGAGGGGGGTCTCCAGTACATCTGCTATATTCTTTATTGTATTTATAGAGGGATTGGCACTTCCCTTCTCAATCTGACTGAGGAGGGAGGAGGATACTCCTGCTGTTTCTGCCAGGGCTTTAAGGCTGAGCCCCTTGGAAAGTCTGAACTCCCTTATCTTTGATCCTATATTTATATTACTCACCTGTTCCTCCCGATTATCTTTTTTACACCTGATTATATCAAATTTTTACCCAGATTAAAATTAAATTTAATTAAACTCAGCGAATAAAATTTAATTCTATAAAATTTTTCTTGCATTTTTACACCTCTTTGAATATAATTCAATCATAATAAATTTAATAAATAAAATTTAATGCAATTGAATTTAGGAGGAGATATGAATATTAAGGAACTTACAACCCCATGCTTTCTGCTGGACCTGGATGCCATGGAAAAAAATATAGAGAGATTTCAGAGGATCGCCACTGAAAACAACACCCAGCTATGGCCTATGCTGAAAACTCATAAGAGCACAGAGATCACAAGGATGCAGATGGAAGCTGGAGCGGCGGGAGTCCTTACTGGGACCCTGGATGAGGCTGAAGCTGTTGTGGAGAGGGCTGGAGTTAAGAGGGTAATGCTGGCATACCCTGTACTGGGAGAGGCCAACATAAAGAGGGTTATGGAGCTTAACAAAAAGGCAGAGGTATATATCGCCCTGGACGGTATAGAGGGAGCCCGTGAGATCAGTGCCCTTCTGGTAGAGGAGGAGATCAGGTATCTCATCATCTTTGATTCGGGACTGGGAAGATTCGGTGTATCCCCTGAGAAGGCGGTTTCTCTGGTTAGGGAGATAGATGACCTTTCCAACCTTAAGTTTGCAGGAGTCTGCACCCACACTGGGCAGGTGTATGGAGTTTCTGGGAAGGAGGAAGTTCCAGGGGTTATAGAGGCTGAAATAGAGGCTACCAAGAGGATCGTAAGAAATCTGGAGGAAGCCGGCTTCAAAGCAGAGATCGTGGCTACGGGTACCACCCCTACCTTCTTTGAAGCTGTTAAGTCCCAGGTTATAAATGCCTCGAGGCCTGGAAACTATGTTTTCTTCGACGCTATCCAGATCGCCCTTGGAGCTGCCACTGTGGTGGATTGTTCCCTTACGGTTATGGCCACTATCCTCTCCAAGCCCAAGGACGATCTCTTTATCCTGGACTGCGGAAGCAAGTGTCTGGGGCTGGACAAGGGAGCCCACGGAACATCTCTTACAGAGGGATTTGGAATGGTAAAGGGACACCCAGAACTCCTCATGGCAGGACTTTCAGAGGAGGTAGCCAAGGTCAAGATCACAGGTAAAACAGATCTCAAGGTGGGAGACAGAGTGGAGATCATACCAAACCACTCATGTTCCGCTGCCAATATGACCAGCTACCTTACCGGTCACAGAGGAGGAGAGGTTGAGAGGTTTATAGAGGTGGATATAAGAGGAAACTCAAATAAACCTAAGATGATATAATCAGCTCTATAAAATAATTCCTAAAACTTTTGATATCTTTTTCGCTCAAGGTCTACAGAGAATGGGGTTCATCGTCGACGAGCTCCACAATAAATAGTGCTCCGTTCCGTTATGAACCTTTAGGCTATGAATCCCTAGATCTTCTTTGGGTACTTTCTTATATCATGGTAAGAAAGTACCTCGCTCTCCTTAGGGAGTGAAAAAGATTTTATACTTTGTCTTAATAACAAAAGGGAAGGCACGGCCTTCCCTTTTTTGGTTATTGAGCTCCCTTAGATAATAAAGTATAGGGATATCGCGTATACAGCCCCCAGCAGCAGGGAAGCCCCCCTCCTTCTAAAGAAGATACCCACTATAAATATAAGCTGCATTGCAACGTCCATAAGGGGAAGTACAGGATTGAAATCCCCCAGCTGTCTGAAGAGACTTCCCCTTGTAAAGATATCCAGAATAAAAAGGGTTCCCAGGTTAAAGAGGTTGCTTCCCAGGATATTACCCATTGCCTGCTGGAATCCTCCCCTTCTCACAGACTCTATGGAAACTATAAGCTCTGGAAGGGAGGTGGATACAGCCAGAAGAATCCCTCCCACAAGGGACTGTCCCAATACCCATCCCATTATGGGAGTTACGCTGAGGGTATCAGCTGCCCTTGAAAGGACTATCCCCAGCACTACCACCCCTGCGGAATCTATAAGGAAGCTTTTTAAAGGACCCTTTATCTCACAAAATGGTCTTCTCTCTCTGCCTCCCTGTCCTCCCTCGCTCCTTATAAATCTCAGATAGAGAAGAATTATAAGAAGAATAAAGGGACTCTGCCCCAGAACACTTGCATCTTTCATGAGATAACCTCCCAGGAAGAGCCCTATAAGAACAAGGGAGAGCTTGGACAGCTTCCTTCCCTCATCTCCGTCTATCCTGCTCATGAAGATAAACCTCCTCAGGATAAAGATATCCATGAGAAATATAATAAATACATTAAATATGTTACTTCCGAATATATTGGATACCGCCATAGAGTGGTTTCCCAGAAAAACCGAACTTACCCCCACTATGAGTTCCGGCAGAGAGGTTATGGATGCCAGAAGGAGAGCTCCCACCCAGGAAGCTTCCATTCCAAGTATATCTCCCAGCCTTTCACCAGATACCGTTAACCTTCTTGCAAAGCAGATCATCATC